>BNUQ01000006.1 GCA_025997475.1 Planctomycetales bacterium | reverse complement strand
AATTTCCTGCAATTCACCCGAAAATATCGGCAATAAGAACGCTCGCGTCGTAGCGGGGCGAAAAAGTAAAAGCCGTCCCGCTACGATTCACGGGCTTTTCACGCCATTTTATAGTGAACACGCCCTAGTTTTAGCGTTCGCCTTTGCCGTTTCTTTTATTTCGCCGGCATCAAGGAGCGTCCCAAAACCGCTTTCCCGAATTTTCGGCGGTAAGCCGCCGTCCGCGAACATTTTGGCTTGTAGCGTATAAGCCGTCGAAGGCGACGGAAACGTCGCCACCGTGTAGCCGGATAATTCCGCCGGTTGCGTGATTACCGGAACGGCGGCGTTTTTGGTAATCCCCCAGAACGGGACGCCGTTGACAAGGGTGGCAACAATCTTGCCGGGTTGTCCGCGTTGGCTTGCCAGTGCAATAAAGGTCGGGTCGGAGACGCCGAACTGCGCGCTATCGGCAATAACCGCCGCCCACGTTTTTTCATCGCCGCCGGTGCTGACGACGGCAACGGTCAACCCGTTTTTTTGAAAGATGCCGTTGTCCGCCGCGATATACAGCGGGGCATACAAATAAAAATCGCCCGACTGCGCAATCGTAATCCGCGGGGCTTGCGTCGGCGCGTCCGCCGCCGACCGGACTGCGACGCCAATCGCCGCCACCGCCAACACTAACGCCCCTATCCCCCACCGTAACTTCGTTTTCATCGAAAATCTCCTTTGCCAATCAGGTCTATTTCTCGCAAAAAAAAAGTAAAAAAGTTTTGCAAGAAAATTTTTTTCGCTTTTCGTTAAGCCCGCGCCGGCGCCTCCGATAACTTTCGCGGGTTCAGGGATGGACGCCGCAACAAGCGTAATGGTTACCGCATTTTTCTTACTCGACGGAAAGGAGTGTCGTTTCGTTTTACGCGCCGCAAATTACGCATCGTGTCTCGTCCCGCGGCGTCCGCGCCGCAAAAAAAAGGAGAACTCATTATGGCTATGGCAATTGCTCACAACTTGAACGCGATTGGCGTTCAACGCACGCTTAACCAAAGCAACGCTTCGTTAAGCGGTTCATTGGAAAAACTCTCGACCGGCTACAAAATCAACAAAGGCGCCGACGACCCGTCCGGTTTGGTCATCAGCGAATTGTTGCGGTCGCAAACCAACGGCATCGCCCGCGCCATCCAAAACACGCAGGAAGCCAACAACGTGCTCGGCATCGCCGAAGGCGCGCTCAACGAAATGAACAACATCCTGACGAAGATGCGGCAACTGGCCATTCACGCGGCGAACGACGGCATCACCAGTTCCGACCAAATCGCCGCCGACCAAGCGGAGGTTGACAGTTCGATTCAGACGCTCGACCGCATCGCCCGCACCACGACTTTTTCCAGCGAAAATTTGCTGAACGGCAACAAGCAAATCAATTACGATACCAGCGTCCTCGTCAAGGACTCGAAGGATATGCCGTTGATTGACAAAGGGCTGACCAACGTGTTGCAGATTTTCAAGCGGGCGGATTTCCAACTGAACATCAATTTTTCGGGCAAAAACGCCGACGGCACGGACAATCAAAATTCGGCGAAGAAGGCGTATTTTGAGATTACGGCGCAAACGCCCGGCGCCGAAGCCACGCAGGTCTATGGCTGGTTGGGTTCCATCACCGGCGAAACCGGCTCCGACGGCGTTACCGCCTACGATTCTTATTCGTTGACCAAAGACCAGGCGTTCACGCTGACCGGCAACAACGGCTCGCGCTATTTGACGTTCGCCAAAGGCACGCATCTCGGCGAAATGGCGACCGCCATCAACAGCGTCAAGGACTCGACCGGCGTCAAGGCAAATCTGATTTTCGACAGCGGCGCGCTGGCGCACGAAGCGTTCACCATCACCGACGGCGGCGGATTGTCGGCGGCAACGGCGGGCGCCGACACCGCCGCCGTTGCCGCCGGCACAGCGTATCTCGGCACCGTCGGGACGGACGGCACGGCGATTCGCGCCTTTAACACCGACCGCGACAACAATAATTTAGGCGCCGGCGTCGGGGTTAATCTCATCGACATCAGCGGCGTCCCGACCGACGGCTCGTATTACAACGCCGAATCCGGCGAAGTGATTTCGTCGAGTATGTTCAAAAGTTTGGCGGGCGGGCAAACCGACGGTTTCACGGCGGTAACGCAATTTCAAATCGGCACCAACCTTGACGGCAACGGACGGATGTATTTGAAAATGGTTACCGACAATAAATACGAAATTTACAAGGACGCGGCGATGTCGATGAAAATCGGTTCCGGCGACATCCAATCCACCGGCGGCGAATCGACGGTCAGCGCCGTCAACAATTCCGGCATCGCCAATATGAAATTGACCTTCGGCGAAGAGATGAGCAAGTTCAAAGCCGGTTCGACCACGGTGTTGCAAATCGGTTCGATGGCGCTCGACACCAACGCCACCGACGGCGTGTCGAGCGGTAGCGACACGGTGAATTTCAAGGGATTGGCCGACGCGCTCGGCACCGCCGCCGGCGGCGCCAACCTCAACAATTCGTATTTCAGCGGCGTGCAACTCGGCTACAACACCAGTGAAACCGGACAACTCTACATTAAGGCGGAAATCAGCACGGAGGGACAATCGAGTCAAATTTGGGTCTATCGCGACGCGCTGATGCGCGACTCGGACTTGGTCGCGCGAAGCGATAAATTCAACGTGATGGAGTCGACAGCAGGTCAGAGCGTCAGCATTTTCGCCGAACATATCGGCGACACGCCGCTGACCACCGGTTTGTATGGCGCCATTAACCTCGGCGATTGCTCGGCGTTAGAGAACGGCTTTAGCGTTGAAAGCGCGATTGTAAAATTTGAGAATTTGGGCTTGCGGATTAGCGCGGCGGAATACGGCGCCGACCAGTTCGTTAAAATCAACGCCTCGCAGGGCGCGGTCTGGTCGCGCTACGACAGCGACAACAAGCCGCACGTGGTTGACGCGGGCGTCAGCGGAGCCGAATGGACCACTTACGGAAGCAACGCGGTCTTGGCGTTAAACGGTCAGCGCGTCGAATTAAACGGCATCGCCGGCACGCTGACTAATCTCGACAGCACCGCGGACATCGCGTTCAACCCCGGCGAAGTCGGCAACACGACGCTTGCCAGCGCCGGCTACACTGACGGTTCGCTCACGACGCGAGCGGCGGTGTTCGGCAACACGCGCAACCAAGAAGTCAACGCCCTCCACTCGACGACGGAAATGATTAAGAATTTCACCGGCGGGATGCAGTTCCAACTCGGCGAAGGCGCGGGCGACCAAAACCGGACGATTTACTCGATAAAAGACATTACCGCGCCGTTTTTGGGCAAGATGAATTTCTATGATTACTTCGGCAACAATTTCCCGTCGAACAAATATCTGGCGATGCAGGACGTGATGTCGGGCGGGCAGGCGTCGCTCGCGGTGGACTCGGTGAAAGCGATGGCGATTATCACCAAGGCGATTGAGGACGTGTCGTCGTTGCGGGCGAATATCGGCGCGTTTCAGGCGAATATGCTGGAAACCAACGCGAACAATTTACAGGTGGCGTTCCAGAAAATCACCGAAACCGAAAGTTACATCCGCGACACCGATATGGCGACGGAATCGACGAAGTTCACCAAGAACCAAGTGTTGGTGCAAGCCGGCACGTCGATGTTGGCGCAAGCCAACCAGTTGCCGCAGAGCGCGCTGTCGCTGATTGGCGGATAGGATTAAATTGACAATTAACAATGGCGGTTGGCAATTGCCACGTGCGCAAGCGCGTGGCAGTTGCATAATAATATGCTTGTTTCCTAATTTATTTTTTCACACGGCGGACACGAGTGAGAGGAAGCGGTTGTTCTATTCAATTGCCACGCGCTTTAGCGCGTGGATAGCGTTAGAAAATGACCGGCTTTAGCCGAATGGTTTTCTTTGGGCTAAAGCCCTCTCTTTTTTTGACCGCCCACCACGCCTTAAAAGGCGTGGCAATTGAATAGAGCAACCGCGTTTGGCAACAAACTTTTATCAAATCGCGCTTGCGACTTTGCCAATCAAAACTCCGCCATTTTTAATTGTTAATTGTTCATTGGGGTCTAACCAATGTCCCGTTTCGCCCATCTGTCCGACCTGCATTTAGTCGCGCCGTTCGCGTGGCGCGAGTGGCGGCGGCATTGCGACTGGCGTCCGCGTTCCGCGTTAGCGCTGGCTAATTGGTTTTGGCGGCGGCGGCGGCAACAGCACAACGAAAATTTAGCGGCGGCATTAACCGCGATTATCGCCGCCCGCGCCGATTTTGTGGTTATCACCGGCGACCTGACGCAATGCGGACGCGCCGTCGATTTTGCGTTTTTTCTCGACCAAATGGCGCCGCTCCGCCGCGCCCAGATTCCGACGTTGCTTATCGCCGGTAATCACGATTTTTATTTTCACCCCGCGCCGGCGGAGAATTTTGCGGCGTTGCGGCGGGAGTTAAGTTTGGATTTACGCTGGGACGGCAAGCCGCTACGTGTCGGCGACGTTGATTTATTGCCGGTGGACGGGGCGCGGGTGGTGCCGCTCGCTCAGGCGTGGGGCGAAGCGGCGGCGTTGGACGAACTAAAAACGGCGTGGCGGGCGTTGCCGCCCGCTCCGGCGCAAACGCGCGTCGCCGCCGGACATTTCCCGTTGCGCGACGCCGCCAATAATTTTTTGCCGGAAGCCACGCGCTTAAACGGCGGGGACGCGGTCTTGGATTTACTCGCCGCCGAAGTCGCCGCCTATTTATGCGGACACATTCACCGCCCGTTCACGACCGTCCTGCCGGGCGGCGTCCGGCAACACTGCGCCGGCAGTATCACGCTCGGCGGAAAAATGAATTTATTTTCCGCCACAGGCGGGAAGTTTAGAGTTGAGAGTTAAGAGTTTAGAGTTTAGAGTTTAGCGGTGGAGTTATTTTTTAATAATGCGCGAAGCGCAACCTTCGCTTAACTTTCAACTTTCAACTTTCAACTTTCAACTCTCAACTCTCAACTCTAAACTCTATGCTTAACTCCTCATTTTCCGCCGTTGCGCGCGCGTGGCTTGAAGGGCGGCGCGGCGGTTGCGGCGCCAAAATTCTTCGTGCGGCGGTCGCGCCCGCGGGCTATTTATACGGTCTCGTCGGCTGGGGGCGCAGTTACCTGTATCAACACAATTGGTATGCGCGTTACCGCGCGGCGGCGCCGGTCGTCAGCGTCGGCAATCTCACGGCGGGCGGCACCGGCAAAACGCCGTTCGCGGTGTGGCTGTTGCAAAAACTAATCGCGGGCGGACGGACGCCGGCGCTGTTGTTGCGCGGCTACGGCGCGGACGCGCCGGAACAGGCGGATGAAGCGTTGTTATACCGCCGGTTAATTCCCGCCCTGAAAATTTACGCGCAAAAAGACCGCGTCGCGAGCGCGGCGGCGGCGGTCGCGGACGGCGCGGACATTCTGGTCTTGGACGACGGTTTTCAACATCAGCGTCTGCTTCGCGACGTGGACATTGTCTTGTTGGACGCGACTTGTCCGTGGGGCGGCGGCTTGCCGCTACCGGCGGGAATGTTGCGGGAATTTCCCGCGGCGCTGGCGCGCGCCTACCTCATCGTGCTGACCCGCGCCGACCAAGTGGCGCCCGCGCAATTGGACGCTCTGCAAACGCGACTGCGCGAGCGCCTACCGCAAATGCCGGTTTTGACCGCCGAACACCGACCGGCGCGCTTGACCACGCTGGCGGAAAAATCGTTGCCGTTAGCCGTTTTGCGCGGGCAAAAAGTGATTGCCGTCAGCGGCATCGGGCGTCCCGACCGCTTCGCGGCGACGCTAAAAACTCTCGGCGCCGACCTCGCCGCGACGGTCGAACTCTCCGACCATCATCAATATCGCGCCGCGGATTTTATCGCGCGGTTAACGCCGTTCAGCCGCGAGTGGTTGCCGGTGGTTACAGAAAAAGACGCGGTGAAATTAGCGCCGCTACTCGGCGCGGAATGGCGCGAGCGGGTGGCGGCGTTAGGCGTGGATTTGTGTTTGGCGGACGAGGCGGAAGAGATAATTAACAATTTACCATTAACAATTCACAATTAAGAGTATTTTGCATAACTGTAAGGTCAATGCGGTTGCTCTTAATTGTTAATTTTCAATTGTTAATTGTTAATTGCTCTACCCCGCGTCCACGCAACTGCGGACGCGGAAATTCGCGCCGATGTCGTCGGCGATTTTTTTCGCCGCGGACAAGTCGAGGCTCGGCATTTCGACCACCGTCAGCGTTGTCGCCATGCCGCGCCGCAAACACGCCCGCGCAAAATCTTGCAAGGCGCCGAACGCCCGCTCGCCGAAATTGCTCTGACAGAGCGCCTGATATTGCGCCGCCGTCGTCGCGTTCAGCGAAATGCTCACCGCGTCAATCAGCCCGACCAACTCCGCCGCGATTTCCCGCCCGTATTGCAAATCCGCCAAACCGTTGGTGTTCAATCGCGTCGGCTTGCCGCGGGATTTCGCGTAACGCGCCGCCTGTTTTAATTCGTCCAAGCGCATCGTCGGCTCGCCGAAACCGCAAAAAACGATTTCGCGATAATCGCCGCCGTCGCCGATGGCCGCAATAACTTCCGCCGTCGTCGGTTCGCTCGCCAGCGCAAGGTTATGCCCCTTGACCGTGTAACTCCGGTTGCGCGCGCAAAAAACGCAGGCGTTGTTGCACCGCGCGGTGAGATTGACGTAGAGCGCGTCGCGAATCGGATAGACCACGGACGGCGCGGCGGGCGTCTCCAACCCCAAAAATTCCTCGGCGTTGCGCGTCGTAATGCGCGCGATGTCGGCGACCGTTACGCCGCGAATTTCGGCGAGCGCCTCCGCCAGTCGGCGGCAGTTCGCCGGTTCGTTGCGGTCGGCGACGCGCGGACGCGGTAATAAATACGGCGAGTCGGTGTCGAGCAATAAATGCCGGTCGGGAATTTGTTTGATTTGCTCGCGCAAGGCGCGTTGCTCTTCGTAAGTAATCATCGCGCTAATGCCGAGATATAAATTCAGCGAGAGCGCCCGCGCCGTCAGTGCGGGCAGTTGTTTTTTCGGCGCGGAATAACAGTGCCAAACCGCGCGTCCGCCGCTTTGCATAAACGGCGCGACCAAGTCCAAGACCTCCGCCGCCGCGTCGCGGGCGTGTAACACGACCGGCAAATTTAATTCCCGCGCCAACGCCAAATGCGCCAAAAACGCGCGGCGTTGCGTCGCGGCATCAAACGGTTCGTGATGATAATCCAAACCGGTTTCGCCGACGGCGACGACGCGCGGAAATTCGGCGGCAAGTTCTTTCAGCGCGGCGAGGTCGGCGTCGCCGAAGGTTTCGGTCTCGGTCGGGTGAACGCCGACGGCGGCATAGATGTTTTTATATTGCAACGTCAGTTCGGCGCCGCGCCGCGACGACGGCAAATCGGAGCCGACGACCAACATCCGCATCGCGCCCGCCCGCTCGACCACCGCGTCGCGGTCGGCGTCGAAACGCTCGTCTTGCAGATGACAGTGCGAGTCAAAAAAAGCGGACATCGGGGTTCCTTGGTTTAGAGTTGAGAGTTGAAAGTTTAGAGTTTAGAGAGTGGAGTTTTTATTTTTAAGACGCGCGAAGCGCAACCGCGGTCAAACTCTCAACTCTAAACTCTGCTCTCTAATTGCAATGGCGGCGGACGAGGTTAAAATCCGCCCTTTCGTTTTTAAAAATCAAACTCCACAATTTTTAATTGTTAATTGTTAATTGTTAATTGTTAATTGTTAATTGTTAATTGTTAATTCTTAATTGGCGAGGAGCGCGTTATGAGCGACAAAATTAAAATGGCAGACGGCAAGTTGGTCGTGCCGCAACATCCGATTATTCCGTTTATCGAGGGCGACGGCACCGGTCCCGACATTTGGGCGGCGTCCGTGCGTGTGCTTGACGCGGCGGTGCGGAAAGCGTATCGCGGCGAGCGGCAAATCGAATGGCGCGAGGTTTTAGCCGGTGAAAAAGCGTTTAAGCAAACCGGCGAATGGCTCCCCGACGCGACCGTCGCGGCGTTTCGCGAGTATTTAGTCGGTCTCAAAGGACCGCTGACCACGCCCGTCGGCGGCGGGATTCGCTCGATTAACGTCGCGTTGCGGCAATTGCTTGACCTGTATGTTTGCCTGCGACCGGTCAAGTATTTCGCCGGTGTGCCGACGCCGGTCAAAGCGCCGGAAAAAGTCGATATGGTCATCTTCCGCGAAAACACCGAAGACATTTACGCCGGCATCGAATTTGCCGCCGGCGAGCCGGACACCGAAAAATTGCTGGCGTTTATCCAAGAAAATTTCCCGCCCCGCTACGCGAAAATCCGCTTTCCGGCGACCGCCGGCGTCGGCATTAAACCGGTGTCGCGCGACGGCACCGAGCGCCTCGTCCGCGCCGCGATTAAATACGCCATCGACCGGCAACTCCCCAATGTAACGCTCGTCCACAAAGGCAACATTATGAAATACACCGAGGGCGCGTTCCGCGACTGGGGCTACGCGCTCGCGAAAAAAGAATTCGGCGCGACCGACTATCAGGGCGGACCGTGGCAAGCGATAACCGTTGACGGGCGCGAAATCGTCGTCAAAGACGTGATTGCCGACGCTTTCTTGCAACAGATTTTATTGCGTCCGGCGGAGTATTCGGTCATCGCGACGCTGAACCTGAACGGCGACTACATTTCGGACGCGCTGGCGGCGCAGGTCGGCGGCATCGGTATCGCGCCGGGCGGCAACATCAACTACGACACCGGCATCGGCATTTTTGAGGCGACACACGGCACGGCGCCGAAATACGCCGGCAAAGATATGGTCAATCCGTCGTCGGTCATTTTGTCCGGCGAAATGATGCTGACCTATATGGGCTGGAACGAAGCGGCGGACTTGCTCGTCAAGGCCCTCGGCAAAACCATTGAACAGAAGCGGGTTACTTACGATTTCGAGCGGCTGATGCCCGGCGCGACGAAATTGAAATGCAGTGAATTCGCCACCGCGCTGATTGAGAATTTGTGATTTAGAATGATTGCCAAATTGCTCTATTCAATTGCCACGCCCTTTAGGGCGTGGTGGACGGTTAAAAAAGAAAGGGCTTTAGCCCAAATAAACCATTCGGCTAAAGCCGGTCATTTTTTTACGCTAACCACGCGCTAAAGCGCGTGGCAATTGAATGGAACTTGCACCGAATCGCGGGCAAAATCCGCTTCTTTCTTTTAGCATTTTCCGAACCGTTCTAAATTTAGTCGCCGAATTTTTAATCCGCGAAAACCTGCACCCAATAAACGTTGGCGCGGGCGGCATCGACGGCGTAACCGAGACCGGAGCGGCGATAAATTTTGTCCGTCATCGCGTCGTTGTGCGCTTTGGATAAATTCCAACTTTTAACCACGTCCGCCGCGACGAAACCGTCGCAACCGAGGCGCGCCAGATTTTCGCCCGCCGCCCGCCAGTCGTTAATCTCCGCGCTTTTCAGCCGGTCGGCTAACGTTTTCCGGTCGCGGTCGAAGTGCGACAATTCGCCGCGCGCCGCCAACTCCCGCGCATACGCCGTCGCGATTTGTTGTAGCCGCTCGTCTTTTTGGAGCGGCGCCACGCCTTGTTTTTGCCGCAATTCGTTGACTTTGGCAAAAATAATTTCCGCCGCGCCCGCCCAGTCGCTAAACGCCGCGGTCGGCGCGCCGGTCGCAATGGTCGAAATCGGGGGCGGCGCGGTTAATTCGGCGCAACCAGTCAAAGTCGATATGATTATGGCGATAAATAAAAAACGGCGCATTAGACCGGTTTCCCCAAAATACGCTTAATCAGGTCGGGTAATTGGTAAGTCGTTAATGATATAAAAGCGGCGGATAAAAACTTTGCCGGAGGTTGTCCTTTTATCGTAGGACAGCCCTTTAATGAATCGCCCGCGCCGCGTCGAGGGGCCACCACACCGCCAGCGCCGGACCGACTAAATTTTTCTGCGGCACCGGTCCCCAGTTGCGCGAGTCGTTCGACGACGGGCTGTTGTCGCCCAACGCCATATAGCCGTCCGCCGGCAAACGGTAGGACGAAGTGAGCGGCGAAACGTTGAAGTAATGAATATCCCGCCCGATTGCCAAGCGGCTGATTTCGCCGCCGCCGCGGACGCGAACTTGCACCGACGAGCGTTCGATTTCGCGGTTTTGCGACCGATTCAATTCGTGTCCGTCCGGCGCGACCGAAAAGACCATCTCACCGTTGACGAACGCGCGATACTCGCCGTCGCACCGGTAAAACTCCAACGCCGCCGTCGCGTGCGGCGGCAACGCCGCGCCGACATTGGCGTATTCTTTCCCGTTGACGATTAGTCGCACCTTACCGCCGGAATTGTTCGGCGTAAATTCCGCCGTCGCCTCGCGCCAATCGTCGGCGATGACGAGGGATAGCGCGCCGCCCGCGGCAAACTTGAAAGTGATTTCCTCGCGCAAATCGGCGACATAATGCCAGTCGTCGAGGCGCGGCGACGGGTCGGCGATTTGGCTGACCTCGCGCAAACTCGCGATTTCGCGCGGCGGATAATCGGTGCGAAAATCGTAATAGCGCACGTCGTCTTCGGTGAGATATTGCCGACACCCGCACCGGTCGGCGAATTTCGGCGTCGTTACCGTTTGCCGCCGCGTCGCGCCGCACCGCGGGCATTGATAGGTTACATATTGCCGCCGCACGTAGCGGTCGGGAACGCCGGCGAGGACGCCGAGATGCGTGCGCGGGCGAAACGTCAGCGTCAGCGCGCCGTCGATTTGCAAGGAATGTCCGGTCAAGCGCGCGGCGGAAAAATCGCCGTCCCCCGCGTTTCCCCGCGTCTCCTCCCCCGCGCTCCAATAATGCGCCATTTCGGCGGACGAGCGCAAGTCGCGAAAATCCTCGTCATACACCGGTAGCCACAGCGGGCGTTGCGTGGCGTCGTCTTTGACCTGACGGCGGGGCGTTGCGTTGCCGCGCCGCGTGAAAATATCGCCGCCGGCGATAAAGACCTCCTCGCCCGGCAAGCCGACGCACCGTTTGATAAAGTATTCGCCGCGATAAATCGCCGTGTCCTGATTGGTGTAGTCGCGGGATTCTTCGTAAGGAAATTTGAAGACGAAGACCTCCCAGCGGCGCGGCGTGCGGAAATAATAATTTACTTTGGCGCAAAAAATGCGGTCGCCGGAATGTTCGCGCCCATGGAGCGTCGGCTCCATACTGCCGGTCGGGATGCCGTAAATGTCGGCGACAAAAAATTTAATGCCGACGACCAGCGCGATGAGCGGCAACAGTTGTTTGCCGGTCGCCGTCCAAAAGTTGCCGGTCGGAGGATGGGTTTCAGCCATTTTTTACCGCGCGTTTTGAGGAGAGAGTTGAATCTATTTCATCGACCGCCGCCACCATCATAAATTTGTCCAACGAATTACTTATCGCGTCCAACATAAAACCAATGAAGGGACTTGCGTTCACGCTTTCGCCGCGTTGCGATTCTAACAACGCCAAATAGTAGCGTTCTTGATGGTCGTGAACCGCCCGCTCTATCGGCAAATACGCAAACAACGGATTCCATTGCGTCAAAATCGCCGACTGCCACAACCGCCCGACACGCCCGTTGCCGTCGCGAAAAGGATGAATGTGTTCCAAAACGCAATGAACCGCCGAACTCTTGACGAGCGGATGCGCGTTGGCGTCTTTGCCCCACGCCAAAAGTTCGCCGACCGCTTCCGCGACAATTTCCGGCGGCGAGCCGCGATGCAAGACCTCGCCCCTGTCGTCCACCACCGAAACATTCACCGCGCGAAACGCGCCCGCCTCTTCGACTAAACCGGCAGTCATCAGCGCGTGGGCTTTTAACAAATCCGCCACCGACCAAGGATTGTAAGCGCCGACTTCACCATACGCCTGCCACGCATTTTGCACCTCTTTAATATCATTCGGCAAACCGGCGACTTTCTTACCGTTGACCACGGCGGCGACTTGTCCCAGCGTTAGCGCGTTGCCTTCAATCGCGGTGGAGGAGTGAACGGACATAATCCGCGTCAGTTTTCGCAAACGCAAAATATCGGGGATTTGCGCCGCGCTTACTCGTTCCAATTGTGCGTAAATTTCGTCGATTTGCTCATACCAACACGCCGACACCGAATAGTATTTTTCGGATTTAGATTTCGCGTCGTTTTCTTTCATCGCCATCCTCATTTTTTTACGCGACCGCTAAATTTTCAACGCTGAACTCTCGACTTTCAACATCGCCGCCTGCAATTGCGCCGGGGCAACCGCCGCCGCGCCGACGTGTCCGACCACAATGCCGGCGGCGGCGTTGGCGAGATAGGTCGCCTCGCGCCACGAACAACCGGCGGCGAACGCCGCCGCCAGCGTCGCCGCGACCGTGTCCCCGGCGCCGGTTACGTCAAAGACCTCCCGCGCCCGCGTCGGAATTTTCAGCGGCGTCATTCCGCGCTCGCACAGGCACATTCCGTTCTCGCTAAGCGTCAGCAAAATGTTGGCGTTCAGTTTTTCGCCGAGGCGTTGTCCCAAATCCTCGTCGGTAATTTCGCCGTCGGGATTGAGCATTGCCAGCGCTTCTTTGCGATTGGGCGTGAGCATCGTCGCGCCGCGATAAAGCGAACAGTGTTGCGGGCGCGGGTCGATGACCACGGGCTTGCCGCTGGCGTAAAGTTGCGCCAACAATTCCGCATCGACCATTCCTTTGGCGTAATCGCTGACCAGCACGATGTCGCAATCCGGCAGGTGTCGCGCCAACAATTCGGCGCGCCGCGCCCGCGTCGCCGCCGTCAAGGCGACCGGCGCTTCCCAATCGACGCGCAACATCTGTTGCGGTCCGGCGAGCATCCGCGATTTACGAACGGTGTGGTCAAGCGCGAGAATTAAATCGGCTTGCACGCGGCGAATTTCACAGCGTTGCCGCAGGGCGTCGCCGGTGGCGTCGAGCGTTTCCCGTCCGCCGGCGAGCGCGACCAACACGGCGCGGGCGCCGAGTTCCGTGATGTTCGCCGCGACGTTGGCGGCGCCGCCCACGCGGTCAAACTCCTCGCAGACGCGCAAAATCGGCACCGGCGCTTCGGGCGAAATGCGTTCGACTTTGCCGACGACGTAATGGTCAAGCATCGCGTCGCCGACGACCAACGCGCGCGCGGCGGCGAATTTGTCCACGACCGGAATGAGCGATTGATAAGGCATAGATTAGGGGCGGTTTCAATTAACAATTAACAACTAACAATTAAAAATTAAAAATTGTGGAGTTTGATTATCAAAATCGCTTCGCGCAATGTTTAAGTCCAATCCGCCATTTTGAATTTGTAATTTTTAATTTGTAATTCTCTAACGGCGGGCAAGTGTATCGCGAACGCGCCGACAAAAAAGATGTGCGCCGGTTACCGCCTTGCGGGAGTCAATAAAGACGGGATTATTGCTGGGCAAATTAAAAATTTCAGGAAAAAAATATGTTCAAATCCCTATCCCTTGCGACTTGCGGTTGTTATTTGGCGAGCCGCGCGGTCGTGCGCGCGGTCGTGGGCAAGGAGCATTTGCCGGCGACCGGACAGGCGGGCGTCGTCGTTTGCAATCACAACAGTTTAATGGACGGCGCGTTGCTGTGCGCGGAATTGATAATGAAAACGCGGACCCCGCCGCATCCGCTCGTCATCGCCGACCCGTTCGCGCATCCGCTTCTCGGCTGGTTTTTGCGGACGGCGCAAGCCATTCCGTTAGACCGGAAAAACGCGCCGGCGGCGTTGCAATTGGCGTTGGGGTATTTGCGGCGCGGCGAAATCGCAACGATTTTCCCCGAAGGCCATCTCAATCAAGGGCGGCATTTGCGGTTAGCCCGTCCGGGCGCGGCGTGGTTGGCGCTCGAAAGCGGCGCGCCGGTTTTTCCGTGCGGACTGCGCGGCACGGCGACGGTTTTTCCGTTGGACGCGCGTCCGCGTTGCGCGCGGGTGGTGGAATTGCACTGCGGCGAACCTGTCGCGACGGCGGAATTAAGCCGCCGCTATCACGGCGCCAATCGTGCCGAACGCTTGGCGTTATGCCAAGAACTTTCGCGGACAATGATGCGCCGCATCGCGGACTTATGCGGCATTCCGCCGCACCGCAAGAACAATTAACAATTAACAATTAAAAATTAACAATTTCGGCGAACAAAAAATGTTAAACGGCAAGCACATTATTCTCGGCGTTACCGGCGGCATCGCGGCTTACAAGGCGGCGGAGTTGACCTCGCTGTTGACGAAGGAACGCGCGACCGTCGAAGTGATAATGACGGCGGCGGCGACGCAGTTTGTCGCGCCGCTGACGTTCGCCACGTTAAGCCGCCATGACGTGCATCTCGACCAGTTCGCGCCGTTTAGCAGTAACCCGCGGCACATTTCGCTTGCCGACCGTGCCGACCTGTTTATTCTCGCTCCCGCGACGGCGAACACGCTGGCGAAACTCGCGCGCGGGCTCGCCGACAACTTGTTGACTTCGACCTTGCTTGCCGCGTCCGCGCCGCTCGTCGTCGCGCCGGCAATGAACAACAAAATGTGGGAACATCCGGCGACGCGGGAAAATTTGGCGACGTTACGCGCGCGCGGCGTGGAAGTTATCGAGCCGACCGTCGGGCGGTTGGCGTGCGGCGTCAACGCCGTCGGGCGGATGGCGGAACCAATCGATATTGTGCGGCGGTTAGCCGACTTTATTGTCAATGAAGAATTAAGAATGAAAAATTAAGAATTTCGGAGTTTGATTTTTAAGATTCGCGAAGCGATTTTAATCATCAAAACTCCACCATTCTTAATTGTTAATTGTTAATTGTTCTTCCGCTCGGTCTATTAAAAATTAACCATTTCGGAAAATAGGAGGATTCTCTTATGAGTAGCGCTACTTACGAACCGGTCGTCGATGTGGACGGGTTGAACCGGCTGTTGGCGCGGACGCGCGTCGCGCAAACGGCGTTCGCCCGTTTTACGCAGGCGCAGGTTGACCGCGTCTTTTTCGCCGCCGCCAAAGCCGCCGCCGCCGCGCGAATTCCGCTCGCCAAAATGGCGGTCGCCGAAACCGGCATGGGCATCGTCGAAGACAAAGTAATCAAAAATCATTACGCCGCCGAATACATCTACAACGCCTACAAAGACACGCCGACCTGCGACGTTATCGAAGACGACCCCGTCGCCGGCATTCAGAAAATCGCCGAGCCGCTCGGCGTCGTCGCCGCCGTCATTCCGACGACCAATCCGACCTCCACCGCGATTTTCAAGACGCTTATCGCGCTGAAAACCCGCAACGGCATCATTATTTCGCCGCACCCGCGTGCGAAAAACTGCACCATCGAAGCGGCGAAAATCGTGCTGGAAGCCGCCGTCGCCGCGGGCGCGCCGCGCGACATCGTCGGCTGGGTGGACGCGCCGTCGTTGCCGCTGACCAACCTTGTGATGAAAGAAGCGGACGTGATTCTTGCGACCGGCGGACCCGGAATGGTCAAGTCCGCCTATTCCAGCGGCAAACCGGCGATTGGCGTCGGCTCCGGCAACACGCCCGCCGTCATCGACGCTTCGGCGGATATCACGTTGGCGGTCAGTTCGATTTTGCTCTCGAAGACCTTTGACAACGGGATGATTTGCGCCTCCGAGCAAGCGGTGATTGTGGCGGACGCGATTTACGCCGCGACGAAAGCGGAATTTACCAAGCGCGGCGCGTATTTCCTCACGCCGGACGAAACGGAAAAAGTCCGCAAAACCATCGTCGTCAACGGCTCGCTCAACGCGAAAATCGTCGGGCAAGCCGCGTCGAAAATCGCGGAACTCGCCGGCGTCGCCGTGCCGCCGACGGCGAAGGTTTTAATCGGCGAAGTCGAAAGCGTCGATTTGGCGGAAGAATTCGCGCACGAAAAATTGTCGCCGGTGCTGGCGATGTATCGCGCGACCGATTTCGCCGACGCGCTCGGCAAAGCCGACCGTTTAATTCGCGACGGCGGCTACGGGCATACGGCGTCGCTTTACGCCGACCCGTTGCAAGCCCGCGATAAAATCGACCTTTTCGCCCGGACGATGAAGACCTGCCGGATTTTACTGAACACGCCCTCGTCGCACGGCGGCATCGGCGATTTGTATAACTTCAAATTGCCGCCGTCGCTGACGCTCGGTTGCGGCTCGTGGGGCGGCAACTCGGTGGCGGAAAACGTCGGCGTCAAACATCTGTTAAACATCAAAACCTTTGCCGCGAGGAGACAAAATATGTTGTGGTTCAGAACGCCGGAAAAAATTTATCTGAAAAAAGGTTGCCTGCCGGTCGCGCTCGACGAACTCAAAAACGTCTTGGGCAAAAAACGCTGTTTCATCGTTACCGATTCGTTTCTCTACAAGAACGGTTATACGAAGACCATTACCGACAAATTGGAGCAACTCGGCATCGCGCACGCGACGTTTTTCGACGTGGCGCCGGACCCGGATTTGGCGAGCGCCCAAGCCGGCGCGGCGCAAATGACGGCGTTTCAGCCGGACTGCATCGTCGCGGTCGGCGGCGGCTCGGCGATGGACGCGGGCAAAATTATGTGGGTGCTTTACGAACACCCGGAAGTGAACTTTATGGACTTGGCGATGCGGTTTATGGACATTCGCAAGCGCGTTTATGCTTTCCCGAAAATGGGCGAAAAAGCGTATTTTATCGCAGTGCCGACCTCCGCCGGCACGGGTAGCGAAGTAACGCCGTTCGCGGTCATCACCGACCAGCAAACCGGCGTGAAATATCCGCTCGCCGATTATGAATTGTTGCCCAAGATGGCGATTGTCGATGCCGATTTGATGATGGACGCGCCGAAAGGGTTGACCGGCGCGTCGGGCATCGACGCGGTTACGCACGACCTCGAAGCGTTCGCGTCGATGTTGGCGACGGATTACACCGACGGCTTGGCGTTGCGGTCGCTGAAAATTATTTTCGCGTATTTGCCGCGGGCGTATGAAAACGGCGCGCAAGACCCGGAAGCCCGCGAGAAAATGGCGAACGCGGCGACGATGGCGGGGATGGCGTTCGCCAATGCGTTTTTGGGCGTCTGCCATTCGATGGCGCACAAACTCGGCGCGTTTCACCACTTGCCGCACGGCGTCGCCAACGCGCTGATGATTGAGGAAGTGTTGCGCTTCAACGCGGCGGAAGCGCCGGCGAAAATGGGCGCGTTCTCGCAGTATGACCATCCGCGCGCCTTGTCGCGCTACGCCGAAATCGCGGATTATCTCGGTTGCGGCGGCGCGACGGACGCGGAAAAATTGGAGCGGCTGATTGCGAAAATCGCCGCCTTAAAAGCGTGCGTCGGGATTAAGCCGACGATTAGGGATTACGGCATTGACGAGCAGAATTTCTTAAACCGCTTGGACGAGATGACGGAGCAGGCGTTCGACGACCAATGCACCGGCGCGAACCCGCGCTATCCGCTGTTGCGCGAAATTAAGGAAATGTATCTGACGGCGTATTACGGGCGCAAGACGGCGTAGCGCGGATTAAAAGGTTCTAAAGGTAAAATCATCCGTTCCCGCCTCGCGTAGGAAGCCAAAACATAAAGGAGAAAAAAATGTCCAACCGCCAACCGTTAGTAACGCGCCATCGCAAAATTATTTATCGCGACGGCGACAAACTGATTAAACAATTGAATAATAGTTATTCCGACACCAACGTGTTTAACGAGGCGTTTAATTTGGCGTGCGTGCGCGACAGCGGCATTCGGTCGCCGCAACTGTTGGAAGTCGTGAAAAGCGACGGGCAGTGGGCGCTGGTGCTGGGTTATATCGAAGGCGAAACGCTCTCCGATTTGACGCTAAAAAATCCCGACGACTTCAACAAATACCTGCAACAATTCGTGGATATTCAGTTGGAAATGCACAAACATTCCGCGCCGCGCCTGCGCTCGTGGCACGAAAAAATGCACGGAAAAATTTCGGCGTCGGGCTTGGAAAAATCCATTCGTTTTGAACTGCACACGCGGCTCGACAGTTTGCCGCGCGCCACGGATTTGTGCCACGGCGATTTCAATCCGACCAACGTGATTATCGACCCGCACGGCGACTGGCACATTATCGACTGGGCGCACGCGAC
This sequence comes from Planctomycetales bacterium, assembly GCA_025997475.1. Classification (GTDB taxonomy): domain Bacteria; phylum Planctomycetota; class SZUA-567; order SZUA-567; family SZUA-567; genus MS499-59. Next base: position 75,818 of record BNUQ01000006.1, on the reverse strand, counting down.
GCGCGGACACGCGGCGGCGGACGCGGCGCGGACGTATCTGATTTTTTCGCTGAAAGGCAAAGAGGAGTTAGCCGGTCGTTATTTGGATTGTTTCTGCGCGGCGGTCGGGACTTCGCGGCAATTCGTGCAACGCTGGATGCCGATTGTCGCGGCGTCGCAATTGGTCAAAGCCAAACCGGAAGAGCGCGAAATGCTGTCGCGCTGGGCGAGCGTGGTGGAATACAACTAATCGGCGAATAAACCGAATGAACAACGAATTAGCCACCGACATTTGTTTGGCGCTCGGCGCCAATCTCGGCGACCGCGCCAAGAATCTCGGCGACGCGGTGAAATTGCTCGGCGAAAAAATCCGCGTCGAAAAAATTTCGCGCCGGTATGAAACCGCGCCGGTCGGCGTCGTCGGACAACCGCTTTATCTCAACGGCGCGTTGCGGGGAAAAACGACGTTGTCGGCGACGGAATTGTTGGCGTTTTGTTTGGACGTGGAAAAACGATTGGGGCGTCAACGTCCGGCGCCGCGGTGGAGCGCCCGCCGAATTGATATTGACCTGATTTTTTACGGCGATGAAATTATCGATTTGCCGGAATTGCAAGTCCCGCATCCGCGTTACGCCGAGCGGGATTTTGTGTTGCGACCGCTAAATGAAATTGCGCCGGAATGGGTCTGCCCCCGCCGTCGCCGCACCGTCGCCGAGTTGCAGTTGGCTAACGACTTGCGGTCGGCTACCGGCATTTTGGCGGCGTTGCCAAACCAATAGTTGCAGTTTAGTTGTCGAGGCGGTTTAACCGGCGTGGTTGTCGAGGCGTTCTACCGCCGCGTTTCTAAATATGCCGTTATGGCGTCGAGAAATTTCGTCGCTTCTTCCACCAATTCACCGGCGGCGTCTTTGTCAACAAAGTAGAAATCTTCATAGTCCGCGTGTCCGCGCGCGTTAAACGTTCCGGCGATAATATCGGACATTTCATCGGGAAACACGCCGTTTTTTATGTAGCGGCGGCGAAATTCGGCAATTATTCCCGAATGTTTTTTGGCGTCGTAATCGTCAAGCGCCAACACCGCTCGCATCGCGTGGAAGACGCAATAATACGCGCGGTTCGCGGCGCTTTCATAATCCCCGGTCGTCAAATTTTTATTCGCCGCGACGTTGCAACGTCGCGCCTTATCCAGACGAAACTGCGCCACCGTTTTTTTATCCGGTTCATTCGACATTTATTTTTATCCCGTCTTTGACCACGTTTTGATAAAACGGAATTACGTTTAGCCATCGGTAAAAGGTTGCGCAATCGACCACGTAGGCGGACACCGTTACGTCATTGGCGACGCTGACCGCGCTGACCGTTGACACCATCGTTCGCTCGATTTTTCGGACTTCACTGCGGTCGATACGGGCAAGAATCATTATGTCAATATCCGACTCTTCGTCGTAGTCGCCGCGGGCGTAAGACCCATACAGCAAGACCGTTTCCAAACGTTCGCCCAACCGCTCGGCGGCGGCGGCGGCGATTTGGCGCGTGATGAGGTTTAAGGTCGTGGCGTTACACATTGCGCTTATCCCGCCGGTAAATTTCACCGCCGCATTTTACGCGCCAAGCCGCGCGGACTCAAATTCTTTATTTTCCCCGTTGCCGTTTTTCCGTCGAAAGAAAAGCGCGTTTTCCGGCAATTATGAAGCAGAGCAAATTTTGACGCGCCTTTCTTTGGGGAGAAATAATGACGGACGATAGCAAAAAACGGCAGGCGTATTTGTCGCTATGGACGGAATTTGTGATGGCGGAAACGGGCGACGCGGCGACGCTTGACGATTTCGCGCCGTTGCGCGGCGCCGAAGTGGTCAAATATATTATTTCGCCGGCGGGCATCGGCGGCGTCATTCTTTCGACCGAAGCCGCGACCGCGTATCAGACGCTCGCCAAAGGGATGCCGGAAGAACTCGCGCTCGCGTCGCTCGCCGAACATTTGTGGGAAGACGGCGAAATGATTGACACGCCGGACGACCGGACGCGGCGGCGCTATTTTCAAATCGGCGACAACGCGCAGTTCTGGGCGGAATTTGCGCGGCAGAACGACGGCAAGTGGTCGGTGGCGCGCAAGAGTCCGTTAGAAAAGAAAACCGTCTGGCACCGCTATCCGAACGGGAAAATCAATTTGCCGTTGGAATAAAGCAGTTCGTTAAAAGCCAACGATGCGTGCGCGAATCAGACGAATTGACGCAAATAAAAAAAGGAATGACGATGAAAATTTACGCCATCAATTTGCCGCGTTCGCTTGACCGGCGGGCGCATATCGAACAGGAATGCGCCCGTTATGCGTTGCCGGTAGAAATTTTTCCGGCGGTGGACGGTGCCGCGTTGACCGCCGATGAAATCGCCGCCGCCGTGTATCCGCCGGCGCAAAAGTTTCTGACCGCCGGTGAAATCGGTTGCGCGTGCAGTCATTGGCGGATTTATGAAAAAATAGTCGCGGAGAAAATTCCGGTCGCGCTAATTCTCGAAGACGACGCGATGTTCAAGGTTGACCCGCGTCCGCTATTCGCGGCGTTCGATGAAATGGCAATTCACGGGGGGGGGGGCATTTATTTACTAACCGGCGATGCCAATAATCAATACATCAAAAGAAATCCGGTGCGCGTGGCGGGTTATGAATTTTACGATATGGTTTTCGGGGCTCGCACGCACGGCTATGTTATCACGCAAGCGGCGGCGGCGAAGTTCGCCGCTTTTCAACGTCCAATCCGCATGCAAGCGGATAGGTGGAAATATGTAGTCATCAGCGAAATAGTTAAAGTGCGGATTGGCGCCACCGCGATAATCGGGCTACATTCGTCGGCAAGTTGCACGACAATTACTAACAGGGAAGCAAGCGGCGGACACGGGCGGGAGTTTCACTCGATGTTGATGCGAACGTTACCGTGGCGAAAAAGAGTCAAATACTATTTGTGGAAATTTTTGGTGAAACCGTGGTTGCCGATGGTTACAGAGCAGGTGATTACGGCGCGGAATTGAAATCGGGTTACGCGACATTCACCGCGGCGGGATTAACGGCGGCGACCGCCGGTGCCTCGTCCCAGCCGCGGCGGCGCATAACCGTCCGGCAGAAAATCAGCGAGTCGTAGCGGTCGCGCAAATACTCTTCGACCGCGCGGCGCACCGCGTCTTCGGGAATGTCGCCGAGCGCCGCGCGAACGAGGCGCAAAGTCGCCGCGCGATGCATTTTTTCCTGCAAGCACCACGCCACCAAGCGGGTCAAGCATTCCTGCCATTCGTCGATTGTCGCCGCGATGCGCGTTTGTGCCGCCACCATTGCCCACTCCGGTTCGTCGTTGTCGAAATAAATTTTCCCGCCGGCGGCAAAGTCGCCGCCTTCTCCGAAAAAGACCAATAATTTGGTCATTGCCGCCGCCGAGGCGCGGTCGGTAACGTCAAATAAAAATTCCGCCGTTAATTTCTCTTGACCGCGAATTTTGGCGCCGGCAAAACGTAAGCGGTCGGCGTTGACGGTTTCCGCCGCCGAAAATGCGACCGTTACGCGATACCGCTTGAAACCGATGCTGTCGATTTTTACCGCGCTCATCGCGCCCCGCCGCCAATCTTGCCGCCCCGCTCTAAATTATCGGCAAGCGACGACCGAAAATTCAACTATTGCCGTAGATGATGTGAAATGCGGCGGGTGTTGCAAGCAAATTCCGCCGATTTTTTTATCGCGTTTTCGCGAGGAAAAACGGGGCGTGCCTCGACCGGTGTTCTCGCTCCGAAAAACGCGAACCGCGTGAAAGGACGAAAAACGCGAACTCTGTATCGAATAAAAGTCATTTTTAGAATTTTCGTGTATTTCGTTTTTTCGCGTGTTTCGCGTCTATTTTTTATCGGCATCAAATCAAGAAACAACTTTTAATGCGCCGCCGCGCAACTTGCGCCGTCGTGGTCGAATACTACAATTCTCCACGTTTTAATTTCGTGGGAGGATTAACGATGGCGATAAATCTGACAAAAAGTAGCAACAATCCGGTGTTGTCCGCCGAGAGATTTCTCAACGCCGAACCGGCGGCGAACGGCGACGTGATGACGCTCGAAGGCACGTTGGGGCGGTCGATGTTTTTGTTGTTGGTCGTGTTCGGCGCGGCGCTCTGGCCCTGGACGGCGTTTTTTCAGAACTACGTTCCGAATGCGGAAACGCAGTCCATTCCGAATATGAATTTGTTTTTATGGGGCGGACTGATTGCCGGTTTGGTGTTGTCGCTGATTATTTCGTTCGCGCCGAAAACCGCGCCGTGGCTCGCCGTTCCTTACGCTTTTTGCGAAGGGATTTTTCTCGGCGCGATTTCCGCGACGTTTGAGATGATGTATCCGGGCATCGCGTTGCAGGCGATTGCCGCGACTTTCGGCGTGGCGATGGTGATGCTGGGCTTGTATGCGGCGCGAATCATTCAGCCGACGCAACGGTTCCGCGCCGTGTTGTTCGGTGCGACCGCCGCGATCGGCTTGTTTTATCTCGTCGCGATGGTGTTGTCGTTTATCGGCGTGGGGCAGGGATTTTTGCAACCGTTGCTTTGGGGGTCGGGAATTATCGGCATCGGTTTCAGCGTGGTCGTTTGCGTGGTCGCCGCGCTGAATTTGATTACCGATTTCGGTATTATCGAAGACGGCGTTCGCGCCCGCGCGCCGAAATATATGTCGTGGTATGGCGCGTTCGCGCTGTTGGTCACGCTGGTCTGGCTGTATATTGAAGTTTTGCGTTTATTGGCGAAACTGCGCGGTCGCGATTAAGCAAACGGTTTGACGAAGCGAGGGGTGGGGCTTAATATCCCGTGAAACACAACCACGGAGGGAAGACGATGGAAATCAACGCACTCACGTCGGCGGTCGGCGGCATTAACCGGTCGATGGGAATGATGGACCGTAGCGCCCAGCGGGTCGCGGACGGTTCGGGCGATTACGCGGAAGAAGTGGTGGCGCAAATCGTCGCCAATAAATCGCTTGCCGCCAACACCGCGACCGTCCACACCTACGACGAAATGATGGGGGAATTGATGCAGATGGGAGCCCAGCGCAAGGGTTCGATGGGCGTTTGACAAAAGGCGGAAAGAAACGAATTTCTGATGATTAAACGTCTTGCCGACATTGCAGAAAAAATGGGCGTCGCCGGATTGGCGTTAGGGCTGTTCCAGGGCAACGGTTTAGGGCTGTTGCTCGGTTCGGTTTTTGTGGGGATTTGCCTTTATGCGACCTATTGGTTGCTAAAAAAGGAGGCGTGGAAATGAGTCATCAAGATTGGATGTGGGTCGCTTACGGCGGGATAGGTTTGGTGCTGTTCGGCTATATGTTAATTTTAATGCGCCAAGAAGAGCGCAAAGAACGTGAAAAACTTGCCGCCGGCGGCGGAGATAAACCGGCGACGCAATGATTGGCGACGTGCCGACGAAAAAAATAGGAGTCCGAAAATGGGCGAACACGTGCGAGAAATAACCGACGCGGACTTTCCGGCGGCGACGGCGAAAGGAATAACGTTAGTCGATTTTTGGGCGCCGTGGTGCGGACCGTGTATGCGTATGGGACCGGTGTTGGAGGCGGTCGCGCAAGCCGAGGCGAACGTCAAGGTCTGCAAAGTGAACGTTGACGAACAGCAGGCGCGGGCGGCGGAATTCGGCATTAACAGCATTCCGGCGTTGCTTGTGTTTAAGGACGGCAAGTTGGCGAAACAGTTGGTCGGCTATCACGACCAAGCCGCGTTGACCGCCGAGTTGCGGGCGGTTTAATTACCGTCGGGGCGGCGCGGGGGCGTTAAAGATGATTTTTTGTAACTAAAATAGAGGAAGGGGAAACGTCATGCGTATTGTAACTCGCGGTGATTTCGACGGTTTATCGAGCAGTGTGTTTGTCAGTTTATGCGAAGATATTCGGGAGGTGCGCTTCGTGCATCCGAAGGACGCTCAGGACGGCAAGGTCTCCGCCGACGCCGAAGACATCGTTATCAATCTGCCGTATATTCAGGGTTGCGGCTTGTGGTTCGACCATCACGTTTCGGAAGTCGGACACAGCCCCAAAGAAGGCGCCTACAAAGGGCGGTTTGAAATCGCGCCGAGTTGTGCGCGCGTGATTTATAATTACTACAAAGCCAAACACGCCGACAAATTCGCGCACTTGTTGGATTTGCTGGAAGCCACCGACCGCCTCGACTCGGCGCAATTGACGGTCGAAGACGTTACGCATCCGCAGGGCTGGATTTTATTGGGTCTGACGCTCGACCCGCGTTCCGGCTTGGGACCGGAGTTTCGCAAATACTTCCGCTGGTTGGTGGAATACATCAAAGAATTGCCGCTCGAAAAAGTCATCAACCATCCCGAAGTCAAACGCCGCACCGACCGTATTCGCTATGAGCAGGAAGCGTTCCGTGATTTATTGGCGGCGCATTCCAGCCAAAGCGGCAAAGTGATTATGACCGACTTCCGCGAATTGGTTGAAAAGCCGGTCGGTAACCGCTTTTTGATTTACACGATGTATCCCGACGCCAACGTCGAGATGCGGATTTTCCGCGGCTTTAACGGCTCGGTGGTCATCGCGGTGGGCAAAAGCATTTTCAATCGCACGTGTAAAGTGAACATCGGCGAAATGTTGCGCAACTACGGCGGCGGCGGACACGACGGCGCCGGCACGACGCAGGTGCCGTCGGAAGACGCCGACCATTTAATTAAAGAAATTGCCGATAAATTGAATGCGTAGTTTTAACGAGCCGAGACGGGGGCAACCAGTTTCCGGCGATTGATTTCTTGATTGCCTGAATTCGACAAAGGAGGGAGTATGGGCGAAGCAACGTTAGAGATTGTCGGAGTGGACATTGCGGACGGCTTGAAGCGTCTGCGCGGCAACGAAAAAATGTATCGTAAATTGTTAGGAATTTTAACCAAAAACGCGGAAGATGAAATCGCGCGTTTTCAGACGTTGCCGACGGAAGACAAACGCGAGGGAGTGCGCGGCGCGGCGCATAAATTAAAAGGCGCGGCGGCAAATTTGAGCGCGACGGCGTTGTTCCAAGCGGCGGAAAAATTAGAACAAGCGGCTCGTGACGCGGCACCGTTTCCCACGGTGTTGGACGCCGTCGCCGAATACGTGGCGGTCTGTCGGCAATTCATCGACGGCGCCAAACAAGCCGGCGTGTAAAGCGACTACCGATTAAAAATTACGAAACGATGAACCGGCGCCGATTAAAAATCGGTGCCGTATTTTTTTGATTAGAGTTGTTTGATAGCCGCTGAAAGGAATTAAAAATTAAGAATTAAAAATGGTGGAGTTTGATTCTCAGAATCGCTTCGCGCAATTTTGACAGTCAAGCCAAAATTTTTAATTTGTAATTTGTAATTCATTTGTCATTGGTCGGTCGGCGGTCAGGTTCTCAAAAATATCTTCCAATTTCGCCGGCTCCGGCGTCATTTCTTCGACCAACCAATTTTTTGCGGCGATGAGGCGCGCCAAGTCGCCGCGCAAGTCCGCCGGACTGCGCAAGCGAAAAAAATACGCCGCGCCCGCGCGGCTTTCTTCGAGCGCGGAGAGGTTCGGCAATTTTTCCAATTCGGCGCGCGGATTTTCCGGCGCGGACAACTGCAACCGCCACACGCGCTCGGACGTTTGGCACAAGTCCCGCGTTTTGCCTTGCGCCACAATCGCGCCGCGATTGACGACGATGACCTCGGCGCACGTCATTTCGACTTCGTGCAAAATGTGCGTCGATAAAAAGACCGTGCGCTCCGCGCCGAGATGCTGAATCAGCGCGCGCGTCTGCCGGACTTGATGCGGGTCCAACCCGACGGTCGGCTCGTCCAAAATCAACAGCGGCGGGTCGCCGAGCAAGCAGTCCGCCAAGCCGACGCGCTGGCGGTTGCCTTTCGACAATTGTCCGATAATCCGCCCGGTGATTTCCGCGCGCTCTTCCTGCCAGCAACCGGCGACCGCGCGGTCAATCGCGGCTTGCCGCCGCGGGCGCGGAATGTCTTTCAGCCGCGCGCGATAGTCCAAGAATTCGCCGACGCGCATATCGCGATACAGGGGATTGCTCTCCGGCAGATAACCGAGATTTTTCAGCGCGTCTAACGGACGCTCCGCGAGGTCGATGCCGTCGATTTTGACCCGACCGGAAGACGGCGTTAAGAAGCCGGTCAACATCCGCATCGTCGTCGATTTGCCGGCGCCGTTGCCGCCGAGAAATCCGGTAATCGCGCCGCGCGTTAGCGCGAACGACACGTCTTTAACCGCGTGCCGCGAGCCGTAGTATTTGTTAAGCGTAATGGCTTCAATCATCGTCGTCGTCAAGAGGCGGGAAAATCCGCATTTTGCCGTTGGGACTAACCGGCGCAATACGGCGCGTCCGCCGGGCGGCACACCCGCAGGGCGGCACACCCGCCGGACGGCGCGTTGTATTTTCGCGCCGCGACCGTATAAAACAATTAAGAATTAAAAATTGAAAATTAAAAATGAAAAATGATGGCATAATTGTCAAAATGGCGCTTCGCGAATTTGAAAACCAAACGACAAAATGCTTAACTCTGCCTTCTTGTTCTGCATTCTTGTTTCTTAATTTCCGCGTTGCGGTGAAAGAAAAAGATTAAAAACAGGTCTAATTATTCACCCGTAAAAATAAGGAGAATCCGATGTCCGCGCTGACCGCCACCCCCGAATGGAAAGCCCTCGTCGCCGAACAAAAATCGCTCGCCAAAACCGCGATGAAGGATTTGTTCGCCCAAGACCCGAAACGCGCCGACAAGTTTTCGCTTCGCGTCGGCGATATTTTTCTCGATTATTCGAAAAATCTTATCACCGACGGCGCGTTGAAAAAATTGTTCGCGCTCGCCCGCGCCGCCGAATTGGACAAAGCCAAAAAAGCGATGTTCGCCGGCGAAAAAATTAACTTCACCGAAAATCGCGCCGTGCTGCACACCGCCTTGCGCTATCAGGGGAAAAATCCGATTCGCGTGGACGGCAAAGACGTGATGCCCGAAGTCCGCGCCGTGCTGGCGAAAATGAAAAAATTCTCCGACGCCCTGCGAAGCGGCGCGTGGAAGGGCTTCACCGGTAAAAAAATCAAGACCGTCGTCAACCTCGGCATCGGCGGCTCGGACTTAGGACCGGTTATGATTACCGAAGCCCTGCGCGCTTATTCCAGCCGCAACGTGCGTTTCGTCAGCAACGTTGACGGCAGTGATTTCTACGAAAAAACGCTCGACCTCGACCCCGCCGAAACGCTGTTCATCATCGCCAGCAAGACCTTCACCACCGCCGAAACGATGTTGAACGCGCACACCGCCCGCGCGTGGCTGTTGCAAAAATTGAAAAAAGAAGCCGCGATTGCCAAGCATTTCGTCGCGCTTTCGACGAACGTCGAAGCCGTCAAAGCGTTCGGCATCGCGCCGGAAAATATGTTTGAATTCTGGGACTGGGTCGGCGGGCGCTATTCGAGTTGGAGCGCGATTGGCTTGTCGGTTTGTTGCGCGCTCGGCTATGAAAATTTCGCCGAGTTGCTGACCGGCGCGTATGAAATGGACCAGCACTTCTTGACCGCGCCGGCGGAAAAAAATCTGCCGACGATTCTGGCGTTGCTCGGCGTGTGGTATAACAATTTCTGGGGCTACGCCAACCACGCGATTTTGCCCTACGACCAATACTTGAACCGCTTCGCCGCCTATTTCCAACAGGGCGATATGGAAAGCAACGGCAAATATATCGACCGCGACGGCAAGCGCGTCAACTATGAAACGGGTCCGGTCATTTGGGGCGAGCCGGGGACGAACGGGCAACACGCTTTTTATCAATTGTTGCATCAAGGCACGAAAGTTATTCCGGCGGATTTTATCGCGCACGCGGTGCCGCAACACGCGCTCGGCGCGCATCACCCGACGTTAATCGCCAACTTTTTCGCGCAGACGGAAGCGCTGATGAAGGGCAAGGACTTGGCGGCAGTGGCGGCGGATTTAGCGGATTTGCCGGCGGAACGGCGGAAAATCGTCGCGCCGCATAAAGTTTTCCTCGGCAACCGTCCGACCAATTCGCTGTTGGTCAAAAAACTGACGCCGCGCGTGTTGGGCGCGTTGGTGGCGATGTATGAACATAAAATTTTCGCGCAGGGCGTGATTTGGCGGATTAACAGTTTCGACCAAATGGGCGTCGAATTGGGCAAGGTCTTGGCGAAAAAAATTCTCGCCGAGGAAAACGATTTGCTCGCCGGTAAAAAGGTCAATCTCACGGCGTCGCACGACAGTTCCACCGCCGGACTGATTAAACAGTTTATCAAGATGCGCGGAGAGTAGGAGCGTTTATTTCAAACGCGGTGGCTCTATTCAATTGCCACGCCTTTTAAGGCGTGGTGGGCGGTCAAAAAAAAAGAAAAGGGCTTTAGCCCAAATAAATCAATTCGGCTAAAGCCGGTCATTTTATAGAGCCATCCACGCCCTAAAGGACGTGGCAATTGAATAGAGCATTTCTGCGTTTCTTCGCAAGAATTAGGAAACAGGTCTAACGAAAGAGGTCATTGTGGACTGCGAACGCGCGGACTCGCCACGACTTTACACCGCGACTAAATACCGTCCAACCGCCGAGAAAATCGCGCGGGAAGTGAAAATGTATCGGCTTAAAGAAGCGATAAGGAAGATATTTTTGGCACACAAAGAAAGAGAGGAACCACCATGCCGGAACTAAAAATGGGTTTGCCGAAAGGCAGTTTGCAGGAATCGACGCTGGCGTTGCTCGCGCAAGCCGGTTGGAAATTCACCGTCGGTTCGCGCAGTTATTATCCGACGTGCGACGACGGCGAAATCAACGCGATGCTGGCGCGACCGCAGGAAATGAGCCGTTACGTCGAGCGCGGCGCGTTGGACGTGGCGATTACCGGACTCGATTGGACGGTTGAAAACGACTCCGATGTCGTCGTGCTCGAACGCCTCGTCTATGCCAAAGCCACGCGCCAGCCGGTGCGCTGGGTGTTGGCGGTGCCGGAAGACAGCCGTTACCGCGTCGCCGCCGACCTCGCCGGCAAAGTCATCAGCACCGAAGTCGTCAACCTGACGAAAAAATACTTCGCCGAAAAAAAGGTCGAGGTTACGGTCGAATTTTCGCACGGGGCGACGGAGGTCAAAGTGCCGCATCTCGCCGACGCGATTGTCGATGTAACCGAAACCGGCAGTAGTTTGCGCGCCAACCGCCTGCGGATTATCGACACGATTCAGGAGTCGGTAACGGTGGTTATCGTCAACAAAAACGCTTACGCCGACTCGTGGAAAAAACCGAAAATCGACGCGCTGTGCCTGATGTTGCGCGGCGCGTTCGACGCCCGCGAAAAAGTCCTGCTGAAAATGAACGCGCCGGTCGAAAAAGTGCCGGAGTTGGTGAAACTTCTGCCGGCGCTCAATTCGCCGACCGTGAACAAACTCGCCGACGAAAAATGGGTCGCCATCGAAACCATCGTCGAAGAACCGGTGGTGCGCACACTGATTCCCGAACTCAAAAGATGCGGCGCGGAAGGGCTTATCGAGTTGCCGCTAAATAAGGTGATAAGGTAGCGCTTAGAGTTCGAAGTTTAGAGTTGCGATTTTTCCCTTTTCCCCTCTAAAAAGGAGTTCGCGATGAAAATCATCGGTATTAACGGCAGTCCGCGCTCGCAGGGCAACACCGCGAAATTGCTGTCCGCGTTTCTTGACGGGGCGAGCGGCGGCGGCGCGGCGACGACGGCGTATTTTTTAGAGGGCTTGCGCTTGCACGGTTGCGTGTCGTGTATGGCGTGTAAAAACAACGACGGTTTTTGCGCCATCGACGACGATATGCAAAAAATTTACGCGGAAATTCAGGCGGCGTCGGCGCTGATGTTGGCGTTTCCGCTGTATATGTGGCAGATGACCGCGCAGACGAAATTGTTGGTTGACCGGCTCTACGCTTTTTTGCGCCCGGATTTCACCAATTTGTTGCGCGGCGAAAAGAAGTTGCTTCTCGGTGTAACGCAGGGCAATCCCGACGCCGAAAAATTCAAGCCGTATTTGGCGAACACCGCGGCGATGTTGAAATTTGTCGGCTTCGACGTGGTTGACACCATCGTCGTCGCCGGCACCCGCGACACCGCCGACATCGAAAAACAAACGGCGAAATTGGCGCAGGCGCGGGAATGGGGCGAAAAACTGGCGCGAGCGTAAAATTTCTATTGTCGTTTAATTTAACGAACTTTATGGTGTTCTTATTTGTCATTAATCCGCTAATCGCGCTGAAAGCGCAAAATATGTTAGCCCAGGGTAAGGCGAACGCTCTTCGCGCCGCAACCCTGGGTAGCGGTTGATTGATAAATAAATCCGACAGCGTCGCGGCGTTCTTTGCCGCGCTAAATCGACGCTTCGCGTCGAGACGCCGCCTAACGGCGGGACTGTCGGATAGTCGCTTCGCGACCTTTTGCCCAGGGTTGCGGCACGGTAGAACGTGTGCCTTACCCTGGGCTAATGTATGTCGCCCTTGCAGGGCGACTGGCGGAGGTTGTCAAACGCGAATGGATAAAAGAGAAGATATTATCAATAAAGTGAAAGCATATGCGACGCTGGTAAAAAACAGCGGCTTCCCGATGCCGATTGAAAAAACGTATCTTTTCGGCTCTTTCGCCAAAGGCAGTCCGCACGCCGACAGCGATATTGACGTGGCGTTTGTCGTGCGTCACTGGGTCGGCGATTTTTTTCAAGTCATTCCGCCGATTTGGCGATTGCGGGAAAAAATCGACTGGCGCATTGAGCCGCACGTCGTCGTGCCGGAAGAAGATTACGGCGGCTTGTTGCACGAAATTCAAAAAAACGGCGTCGAAGTTTCATAAACCGCTTTATCGTTTTTGGTCATGACAAAGGGACAAGAGCAATGGCAAGCACCGCGAAACGCATCGGCGACATCTTGGTCGAAATGGGCTTCATCACCGAAGACGACTTGCGCACGGCGATGACGAAACAAAAAGAGTTGGGGCGCGAGCGCCTCGGCGACGTGCTTATCGAACTCGGCTACGTCAAGCCCGAAGACCTCGTCCGCGCCCTCGCCGACCAGTTCGGAATGGACATCGTTGACCTCGAAGACCTCGACATCGACCCCGGCGTCATCGATATGGTGCCGGTCGATTTCGTGCGCGAGCATCATCTCGTCCCGATTTTTCTCGAAGACGAAACGCTGACGATTGCCGTCAGCGAGCCGCTCGACTTGGAAATGCTCGACAACCTGCGCTTCCTGATTGACTGCAAAGTCGAATGCGTGCTCGCCAGCAAAACCGACATCGACAACGCGCTCGCCAAACATTACGGCGCGACCGACAGCGCCATCGACAGCGCCATCACCGAATTCACCGAGTCGAACATTGAGTTCAAAAACGAAGAATTGCTTGCCGAAGACGGCGAAATGGACGCCTCCGACGCGCCGGTCATTCGCTTGGTAACGTTGATTATCAGCGAAGCCGTGCGCAGTCGCGCGTCCGACATTCACGTCGAGCCGATGGCGGACCGCCTGCGCATTCGCTACCGCATCGACGGCGAGTGCTACGAAGTTGACAGCCCGCCGAAACGGTTGCAGGGCGCGATTTTGGCGCGCCTGAAAATTATGGCGAAAATGAATATGGCGGAAAAACGCAAACCGCAGGACGGACGCATCAAACTGTCGGTGTTGGGGCGGCAGATTGATTTGCGCGTCAACAGTTTGCCGGCGGTGCACGGCGAAAGTATGGTGATGCGAATTCTCGACAAAGAGTCCGTGATGTTCGGCGTGCAACAACTCGGTTTCGCCGACGACGACTACGCGATTTTCAACTCGCTCATCAAACGCCCCAACGGAATTATGTTGGTTACGGGACCGACCGGTTCCGGCAAAACGACGACGCTCTACGCGGCGCTGAACGAGTTAAACCGCTCCGACCGCAAGTTGATTACGGCGGAAGACCCGGTCGAATACAACATCACCGGCATCAATCAGGCGCAGGTCAACCGGCGCGCGGGAATGACGTTCGACAAAATCATTCGCGCGATGTTGCGGCAGGCGCCGAACATTATTTTAGTCGGCGAAATCCGCGACGGCGAAACGGCGAAAATCGCGATTGAAGCGGCGCTGACCGGACACTTGGTGTTCAGCACGTTGCACACCAACGACGCGCCGGCGTCGATTACCCGTTTGATTGATATGGGCGTGCCGCCGTTTTTGGTGGCGAGTTCCGTGCAGGCGGTGCTGGCGCAACGGCTGATTCGGCGGATTTGTCCCGACTGCAAACACGAGATTCCGCCGGAGGTTCCGCTGTTGAAAAGCGCCGGCGTGAAAGACGAAGTGATTGCGATGAACCAATACTACGCCGGACAAGGGTGCGACAACTGCAAAAATATCGGCTTCAAAGGGCGGCGCGGGATTTATGAAATTATGATTATGTCGTCACGGATTCGCGAGATGACGTTTAACTTGGACACCACGGACAACATCCGCCGCCAGGCGGTGCAGGACGGAATGCACACCTTGCTCGACGACGGCATCCGCAAGGTCTTTGAAGGCGTAACCACCATCGGCGAAGTGCTGTCGGTGGCGAAGAAGTTGGACTGACGAAGAGATTAAATTCGTAGCCCCCCAAAAGAAAGGAAGCAAAATGAGCGCCAACACCATCGCCATCGGCAACGACCATTCCGGCGTCGCGCTGAAAAATAAATTGGTCGCGTTGTTAGAGGCGCGCGGCTTGACGGTCGTCAATTGCGGCACGGACAGCGAAACGTCGTGCGATTATCCCGACCTCGCGCAAAAAGTCGTCGCGGCGGTGGCGGACGGGCGCGCGGCGCGCGGCGTGTTAATTTGCGGCACGGGTTTGGGAATGAGTTACGTCGCCAACCGGCGGCGCGGGATTCGCGCCGCGTTGTGTTGGAGCCAAGAAGTCGCCGCTCTCGCCCGCGAACACAACGACAGCAACCTCGTGGTTTTGCCGGCGCGCGCCAAAACTCTCGACCCCGTCGAGGATATTTTGTCCGCGTGGTTGGACACGCCGTTTTCCCGCGACCCGCGCCACCAACGGCGCATCGACAAAATCGAAGAGAAACCCAATGCCTAAAACCGCTAAAAGCACCGCCGCGCCCGCCGCGCCCGCCGCCCCGTCGTTTGAAGAACTCGTCGCGCAAATCGAGCGACAGGCGGCGAAATTGGAGCAGGGGGAATTGTCGTTGGCGGACGCGCTCAAATGTTATGAGCAGGCGACGGCGAATTTGCGGCAGGCGTATCAAATCATCAACCAAGCCGAAGCGCGGGTAAAAATTCTCACGGGAAACGCCGGAGAACTCGCCGATTGGCAGGAGGAGAAAACCGATGCTTAATTATTGTTCGACCGCGTGGTCGCGCTTTATCGTCCGCACGAAAAACGTCCTGCAACAACCGGCGTATTTGTTCGGTTTAATCGTCGCGCTCACGGTGTTGGCGTCGATTAAAAATCTTGCGGGGGGGGGGGGGGGGTAAATATGGCGACTATCTGATTTTTCGCGATTCGTTTTACCACCTAATCGAACATAAAAATTTATACGCGCTCTATACCGATTGGGGCGGATATTTTTTATACACGCCGACTTTCGCGTTGTCCTTTGGCGTTTTTTCGTCGTTGCCCGATTATTTGGGGCTGACCGCGTGGAATCTGCTTAACGCCGTTTCCTTCCTGCTTGCTATTTATTACCTGCCGCATTTCACCCGCCTGCAAAAAGGCGTCATCATTCTTATCGCCGGACAAGCGTTGATGACGGCGGTGCAGAACAATCAATCGAACGCGCTCACGGCGGCGTTGCTGATTTTTGGTTATGGTTGCCTCGAAAAAAACAAGCCGAGCGCGGCGGCGTTAAGCATCGCGGCGGCGGCGTATATTAAACTTTTCGGCGTGGTCGGTTTCGCGCTGTTTTTGTTGTATCCGCGTTTTTGGCGCAATTGCGGTTATGCCGCGGGCTGGCTTGTCGCGTTCTTTCTCGCGCCGCTGTTGGTTATCGACTGGGCGCATTATCAATTTTTGGGACGCAGTTACGTCCAAATATTGTTGACTGAACACGGCGCGAATTACGGCATTTCGGCGATGGGGTGGTTGCACACTTGGTTTGGCTGGGAGGGCGACAAGAAATTATTTGTGTTGGCGGGCGCGGCGGTTTTTATGTCGCCGTTTCTCAAAACGGGAAGTTACGCCGCCGCCGATTTCCGGCGTTTGCTTTTCGCGGCGCTGTTGATTTGGGTGGTGATTTTCAATCATAAAGGACAGTCGTCGATGTTCATTATGCCGATGACCGGCGTGGCGTTGTGGTTTATGACCGTGCCGAAAAATTGGCTGAATATCGCGTTCTTGGCGGCGGCGTTGCTGTTTTCTTCGTGGTCGTCAACCGACCTGTTTCCGCGCTGGTTCCGCCGCGAATATCTGACGAAATACGCCGTCAAAGCCGTGCCGGTAACGTTAATCTGGCTGAAAATCACGGTGGATTTATGGCGGCACAAAATCGGCGGGAAGCCGCCGGATAGACCAACCGACTGACGAGTTATTTCTCGCCAATCCTCCGCGCTCCAAGCGGTGGCTCTATTCAATTGCCACGCCCTTTAGGGCGTGGTCGGCGCCCTCTCTAAAATGGGCTTTAGCCCAAATAAACCATTCGGCTAAAGCCGATGGAATTAAACCACATTTTTTATTTTGGGCTAAAGCCCGTTTCTTCTTTACCCGTCCACCACGCCTTAAAAGGCGTGGCAATTGAATAGAACAACTCTCATAAAAATCCCCGCCTTACAACACAATCTCCGTGCCGACGCCTTGGTGCGTGAAAATTTCCAGCAACAGCGCGTGCGGCAGACCGCCGGAAACGATGTGGACTTTTTTGACGCCGCCCGCCAACGCGAACAGCGCCGCTTCGGTTTTCGGAATCATTCCCGCGTTAATCGCGCCGGTGTTTTTCATCTCCGTAATGAGCGCCTGCGTCGCGTGCGAAATCAAACTTTGCGGGTTGTCGCGGTCGGCGCGGATGCCGTCGATGTCCATAAAAAACACCAATTTCTCCGCGTGCAATTCGCGGGCAATGAGCGCGCTCGCGGTGTCGCCGTTGATGTTGTAAAGCGTTTCGCGGTCGTCGCCCAAACCGTGCGCAATCGGCGCAATCACCGGCACCTCGCTCCGCGCCAAAATCTCAAACACCAACGCCGCGTTAATCGCCACCGGCTCGCCGACAAAGCCCAAATCCTCGCCGCCGTGATAATGGCGTTTGAGGGCTTTAAGAAAGTGATGGTCGCGCCCGTTCAGCGGCGCCGCCTTGCCGCCGATGTCGCGCATCAACGCCAGCAGATGCGGGTTGACTTCGTCCATCAGCACCCGCGCCACAATCGCCAACGTCGCCGCGTCGGTGTAGCGATGACCGTTGACAAAGCGCGTCGGCAAGCCCGACTGCGCGAGCGCCCGCGTGATTTCTTTGCCGCCGCCATGCACCACGACCGGCTTCATGCCGACTTGCAACATAAAATCAATGTCGGCGAAAATGTGTCGCAACACCGTCTCGTCTTCCTGCGCGCTACCGCCTAATTTGATGACGACAATTTGGTCGCGGAATTGCTTGATGTAGGGCAACGCTTCGACTAACGCGTCGCTCTTGCGAATGGCTTCGGTGAGCATCGGTTTTTCCTTTTTTACATTTTTACCGGCAGGGGAGAACGCAATTACGAATGAAGAGCAGTCGGTAGTTAATAGTCGGTAGTTTTTAGCGGTGGAGTTTGACGGTCAAAGATTCGCTTCGCGGACGCTCGCGGATTTGCCCATAAAACTCCACCGCTATCAACTAAAAACTACCGACTACCAACTCTCTTTCCGTAATTTGTAATTTTTAATTCGCAATTGCCTTTTGCCGGTTAAGCCCCAGCGCCGGCGCGGCGAGGAGCGCGATGACGGCGCAGACCCGCCATTCGCCGCCCCAAAAATTGCCGCAAAAACCGGCGACGACGAAGGCGTTAAAGATACAAGCGCCGGACAACGCGCGTTTGACCAAACGCGGCAAGGTCGCGTAATCGGGTTTTATCCACCAGTCCCGCGCCGGTCGGCTCAGCCACAACCACAGCGCCAAAACGCCGAGCAACACCGGCAACGGACGCGGCAGAATCAGCGCCGCCGCGAGCGGCGTCAGGAAGAGCGCGACGAGCGTGAATTTCGCACCGCGCA
Organism: Planctomycetales bacterium; assembly: GCA_025997475.1. Classification (GTDB taxonomy): domain Bacteria; phylum Planctomycetota; class SZUA-567; order SZUA-567; family SZUA-567; genus MS499-59. Next base: position 57,652 of record BNUQ01000006.1, on the reverse strand, counting down.
CGGACAACAAATAATTATGCGGCGCGCGCCGGAAGTGGTCGGCGTGATTCTGGCGCGTCAACGTCCACAATTCGCGGCGGCGTTGCCACTCGCTTTGTTCGGTGCCGGTGAGCGGCGGGACGAGTTCGTCCATTTCCGTCGGCGTGTCCACCGCGCGGTCGACAACCGGAATTTCCATAATTTCCCGCCGCGCCCAGCGCGCCAACGTCGTCGTCAGGGCGGCGTAAATCCCGACCAACAGCGGCGGCAACCACACGGTCGGCTCGGCGGCGAGCCACGGCAAACCGGCGTGGACGCTCATACCGAAAACGACCGCGCCGGCGCGAATCGCGCCGCGCGTCAGCGGCGCGATAATTTCCGCCGAGCGGAACGCGACGGCTTCGGCGAGCAATAACAGCGCCAAGGCGGCGGCGAGATAAAACGCCGCGTAACCGGCGGTCATCGCCAACATCAAACCGGCGACGGTCAAACCGGCGCCGAGCAAATAAGCGGTGGTCAGGGAAATTTCGCCGGCGGGCAACGGTTGCCGCGGATTGAGGATTTTGTCGCGCGCGTAGCCGAACCAGTCGCGCCACGCGGTCGCCGCCAAAAACAGCGCCGCGCCCGCCAACAATAACGCCGGCAGACGCGCGAGGTCGCCGCCCAAACCGGCAAAGCGCAACAACCAGCATCCGGCGAGAATATCGGCCAACGCGACGACCGTGGCGGGCAAACGAAGTAGGCGGAAGAGGGCAAGCATCGGGAATTGAGAATTAAGAATTAAGAATCAAGAATTAAAAATGCAGGAATTTAACGACCGTAATTATTCCCGGGCTTCTCAATTCTTAATTCTTAATTCTGAATTTTTAATTGGTTTCGTCGCGGCGGGTGATGATTTTGGCGACCAAGCCGTATTGCCGCGCCTCTTCGGCACTCATCCAAAAATCGCGGTCGGCGTCGTCGCGGATTTGGTTGAGCGGTCTGCCGGTGACGGCGGCGACGACTTGATTGTAGCGCTCGCGCGTCTTGTTGATTTCGTTGGCGGTGATTTCCAAGTCCGACGCCTGTCCCTGCACGCCGGTCGAGGGTTGATGCAACAAAAACCGCGCGTTCGGCAGGGCGAAATTTTTGCCCGGATCGGCGCCGAGAAAAATGGTTACGCCGGCGCTGGCGCACAGTCCGGCGACAATCGTAACGACCGGCGCTTCGACGAAGCGCATCATATCGTAGATGCCGAAACCGCTGTCGGCGTCGCCGCCCGGCGTGTTCAGATAAACGTAAATCGGCTCGACGGTCGAGCGCTGATTAAGCACCAGCAATTGCGCGTAAATTTTTTGCGCCAATTCCTCGCTGACTTCTTCGGAAATGATGATGGAGCGCGATTGCAAAAGTTCCTTGCCCCAGTTGCCGTCGTCTTTCTTTTCCTCTTTTTTGTCGTCGCTATCTTTGTCGTCGCAACCCATCGTTTGGTCTCCTTGCTCGTTTTGAGAATTTTAAGCAATTGAAAACGGCGAAGTGTAAGCGCGGCGCGGAAAAAGAGCAATTGAAAATTATGCCGGTTCGCGGGTCGCGGCGAAAAATAAAACCGCCCGTCGCCACGGGCGGTTTTAGCGGAACAGAATCTATTTCAACGCTCAACCCCTTTTATTTCCCCGCTTCTTCCCCCGCCGCTTTCGGCGTAACTTTCAGCAGTTCGATGTCGAAGACCAGCACCGACGCCGGCGGAATGACCGGCGGCGCGCCGCGGTCGCCGTAAGCCAACGCCGGCGGCAAGAACGCCGTAACTTTCCCGCCGGCTTTCATCAAGCCCAAAATTTCGTTCCACCCCTCAATCACCGGACCGGGGTATTCAAAATCAAACGGTTCGTCGCGCGCCACCGAACTGTCAAATTCTTTGCCGTCGGTCAATTTGCCGACGTAATGCACCGACACGGTGTCGCCCTCTTGGGGCGTCGCGCCGTCGCCTTCTTTGACGACGAGATATTGCAAGCCGGTCTCGGTGGTTTTGATACCCGGTTTGCTCTTGTTTTCCGCCATAAATTTCTCGGCGACCACGGCGTTTTCCGCGACTTGTTTTTGCATCGTTTCCACCTCTTTCTTGATTTCTTCCTGCACTTGGTCGTTCAGTTTTTGCAACACCGCTTTAATCGCGGCATCGTCCATTTTCAGCGCTCCGTCGTGGAGCGATTTATTCAGCCCGTCGGCGACGCCCTGTCCCAGCGCGTTTAAGTCCACGTTTTTCAACACCGGTCCGAACATCTGTTGCGATTGTTGCGACAACAACAGCCCCATCGCGTAGCCGCTTTTTTGCGCGTCCGTTTGCAGAGCGTCGGTCGCTTCGCCCGCCAAAACCGGCGTCGCCGCGAGCGCCGCCGTCAACAACAATCCCTGCCAAAACCTTGCCATTTTTCTTCTCCTTATCGTTTGAGGAAATAAATTTTAATTGCGCGTCACCATTCGTCGTCCGGCATCCGTTCGTCTTTCGCCGCCTCCGGCGCCGCGAGCGCCGGGACTGCTTCCGGCGCGGCGGCGGGCAAATTGCCGGTGAGGATTTGTTGCAATTCGGCGGCATGGGCGCGGGTTTGCGCCGCGCCGATTTCGCGGACTTGCCGCAAGAGTTCGGGATATTTTTCCGCCCATTTGCGACCGGTCGGCGTGGCGAAAAAGTTGACCAATTCCGTTAATTCCTCGTCGGAAAACGTCGTCGTGTAAGCCGCTTCAATCTGCGGTTTCAGCGTCGCGTAATTCAGATATTGCTCGCTGAATTGTTGCAACTCGTCGGCGTGTTGCGCGGCTAACGGCAGTTGCGCGGCTAATTCCTGCATCTGTTGCCGCAACGCGCCGTCATAGACCCGCTCGAAATTCAACAGCCGCAACAATTCCGCCGCCGGCGACACCGCCGGTTGGTCAAACGGGGGCGGCGCGGACAAATTTTCCGCCGCCGTCGCCGACACCGCCAGCGCCAACACCGGTAAGAATTTCCACATATTTATCCCTTTCATTAAGAATTGAAAGTCGGGAAGTATTGCGCCCACGGGGCAAATTACAAAGGCGAAGCGGGCGGCTTTACTTTCAAATCTTACCCGCCGTTAAAACGGCGGGCGATTGAAGTTTGCCGCGCGTCGCGCCTTGCAGTCGGCGGCAATAAATTGCCGCCGAAAACTGCCCACCGCTCACTCGTTCCCCGCCAACTGTCGCGCCATAATGCTGTTGATGTCGTTGGGGTCGATGGCTTTGCTGTCGTCCATAATCAGCGTCGCCGCGTTCGGCAGTAAGACCTTGCGCGTTTTGCCCAAGCCGTTTTCCAACATTCGCATTTCCTTTTCCGCACGGAAAATGCCGCCCGCCGCCGCGTAGGCCTGTAATTGATGGGCAAACCAATCGCGGTCGGCTTGCGCCAGCGCCGTCCGCCGCCGCTTATACGCCTCCGCCTCGTTGACCACCTCTTCCGCTTCCGCCGGCGCCAAACCCAAAATTTTCGTCGCTTCGATTTTGCCGTCGTTGATTTCCGTTTCCTGCCGTTGCGCGCTCGACGTTACCGCTAAAAACGCCTTGCCCGTTTCGCCCGCCGGCGGATGCGTGTTGGCGATGATAAACGCCTGCGCCGTCAGCCCCAACCCCGCGTCCCGAATCGCCGCCGCGAGGCGGTCAAACACGCGCGTCCCGATGTCGGCTTGCGCCGTCAACACCCGCCAAAAATCCTCGCCCGCCAGCGACGCCGTCAGTTCCCGCTCAACCAACACCGGCAACATCGCGGCGCCGTCGCGATAGTTGTATAAAAACCGATACACGTCCGCGTCGCTCGCAATCCGATACTCCACCAAAAATTCGCCCGACAACAACATCACGTCGGGACCGCCCGCTTTGCCGGCGACGGCGTCGCGGTCGAGCAACGGCATCAGATATTGCGTTTCGTCGGTCGCGTGCACCACTTCCCAATTTGCCGCGCCCGATTCGTCCGCCGCTTCGTCGCCGTGTCCGTGTCCATCGTCCGCGACGGCGGGCGCGTCGTCTTCGCGATGTCCGAAAGTAAGCACCGTCGAGCGGTCTTGCGTAACCGTTAAGACGCGCTCAAACGGAAACGGCAACTTGAAATGCAGACCGTTTTTCAGCGGCGGATATTCGCGGGCGAAGGCGTCCCAATCGACGGCTTGCAGTTGACGATTGCCCAAGCCGCGCGGCGCGCCGAAGCGCTCGACGACGACGGCGTGCCCGGGCGCGACGACGACGACGCACGACATCAGCCACAACGTCGCCAACATCAGCAACACCAACGGCGCGAGCGATTTTTCGACGAAGCGGAAAAACCACGTGTCCGACACGCGAAAACCGAATTGATAATCGAGCGTTTGCGAGAGCGCCTGAAAAACGCCCTCCGGCTCGGCGAGCAATCCTGACAAGCGCGAGTCGTAAGGCGCGCGCGGCTCGACTTTGGCGACGCGCGGACGGTAATGCTCAAAAACCGTCGTCAGCAAAATTTCGACCGCTTGCAACGTCGCGCCCGCGACCGTCAGCAACGCCGCGACGCGCAGAGGATAAAAACTGATTTTGAAACCGAGCAACGCGGTTACGCCCAACAGCGCCAGCCACAGCGCCGAGACGAGCGCGTAACCGGCGCCGGCGCGCAAGTTGCGCCACGCGGGAACCCGCGCCAAACCCGAGGCGTAAGTGCCGGTGAGGAACAACAAAAACGCCGCGAGCAACGGCAAAATGCCGAGCAAAACGTCGATTTTTAGCGGCAAGGCGGAGAATAAAGCGAACTCGCCGGCGAGCAGTCGCGCCAGCGGCGTCAATAATAATAAGGCGATAACGACGCTGATGGCCGGCGTGAGATACTTATTGAATTGCCGCCAATTGCGCTCGGCGGGCGGAATGTCGTCGGGGCTGAACAGCGACGCCAGTCCTTGGGCGTGGCGCGAATTTTCGACTTGCTCGCGGTCGAGTTGTTCGAGGACGCGGGCGCGGCGGAGGCGCAAGTGGGCGAAGCAGGCGAGAAAGACCGCGACGCCGGCGCCGGTTTGCGCCGCGATAATTTGCAGGACTAATTTTTCCGGCGAGTGCAACGACAAAATCAACAGCGCGACGCTCACCGCGAGTTGCAAAAATCCGCCGCCGAGCGCGACGGTTTCGGCGCGGGACGCGGTTTCGATGCGGTTATCCATAATTGCTCCTTGTTCGCCGGAGAGCGGGCGCGCCCCGACGATAATAATTTTAAGGGACTTAAGAATCTTTAAGATTCAAGATTCTTCAATTTTGCGTTGTTTATCATACCGGTTTTAATTACCGCCGCCATAACGCCCGCGCCGCGGCGGCGACCGCTCTTTATTTGGGTTTCCTCTTTTTATGGAGTTTTAATTAGACCTGCCTGATGTTCGCGATGATTGGCGAACTGCGACGGCAATTCAAAATGAATACGACCTAAATTTTTTAGCACTCCCTTTTCGTCTTTTTTGCGCTAAATTTTGCGCCGCACGTGAACGGATTTAGGATTTAAGAAGCGTAAGAATTTTAAGCGGTTTAAGAAACGCAGAAAACGCAACTTTCCCCTTTTCTCTCTCAACCTTCAACTCTCAACTCTGGAAAAACTATGCGTTATTTCTGGTTAATCGCGGCGCTGACGGCGGCGCTTGACTTGGGGAGCAAACACGCGGTTTTCGCGTGGCTCGCGACGCGCGGCGTCTTCGACCTCATTCCCGGCTATTTAAGTTTTACGCGGCACATCAACGAGGGCGCGTTGTGGGGATTGGGCAGTGGCGCGCCGCTCGCGCTGTTGCTGTTGACGGCGGCGATGATGGCGGTGGTAACGTGGTTGGCGTGGTCGCATCGCCGCAAGCCCGCGCCGTTGTGGGCGCTCGGTTTGATTTTGGGCGGCGCGGTCGGCAATTTTTTCACGCAAAGCGCCAACGGTCGCGCCGCCGCGCCGGAATTTTTGCGCGCAGAAGCGGTCAGATTATTCCCCGCCCGCGTCGACCGTTTCCGCGCCGGATTTACTCCGGTTACAGCGACCTTGGCGGCGCAGGTCTTGGCGGGCGAGCGCGGTTTGGTGTGCGTCGCCGGCAGTTTTTATTTAATCGGCGAGTTGCGGATGATGCTGATCGCGGAAAAATTCGGCACTCCCGCCGGACGCGAATTGACGGCGCTCCACGACGAAGTCCGCCGCGCGGTGGAGTAGAGTTCAGAGTTGAAAGTTGAAAGTGCGCGAAGCGCGACAAATTAAATTCCCCTCTATGGGAGGGGCAATCGCGACGCTCTATCAGCGATTGACGGGGTGGTTTTTCGCGTTGCCCCAATTTCGGCAACCACCCCGTCAGGCTAAATAGAACGTTTCGCCGCTATTGTTTATTTTATCACCACGGAAACCAAGACGATTTTACCTTCGGCGGACGACCGCCGCCGCCTGTGCGTTTATTCAACTCCGGCTTATGTTTATTTATTTTTTTAGCTTCGTGCTTGCGCAGGTCATCAAAACTTACGCCTGGCTTTGTCGTTTGGTATGAGATGGTATCTCCTTTTGTTATTTTACCACTTCTCAAGTGTTCTTTTATACGTCGAAGCATATTATTTGATATGCCGATATACTTACCACCTAATAATCGGTATTCGCCCTGCTCGGCTGGCGGTGTCCCTACTTTAGGTTTGCCCGGATTGAATATTCCACCTTCTTTCCCCCCCCCAAATAAAGAATCAAAAAATCCCATAATAGCACCCTCCTTTCACGAGAATACGCAACAAATTTTGTTGCGCCGCAACATTACGCTAAAATACAATAGACCCCATATCCGGCAAGCGCGATAAACGCCAACACCACGATACCGATATAAATCACCCAACCGGAACATTCTATACGAAAATCATCGCCATTGTCTCCGGCTACGTCTCCGGCTGTTTGTTTATACACCTCATATGTTTGCAGGTTGTAATTAACAAATCTCTGATAATGGTCAACCATTTTCTTGTAATGCTCAATCATTGCGTGTAATGCTCTATATGCGCTGTATCCAACAAAGCTGACAGCGCCTCCTCCCGCCACAAATGCGAACCAAGCCAACCGTCCATTCACGAGTCCGTCTTTGCCGAGCAGCGTTAATGCCCCGTAACCTGCGGCGGCACCTAATGCCGCTACACAGCAAATCACAGCCAAATCACCACCGCATCCACTTATTACAAGCCCGAAAGCAAAACCACCAACAAATGCTCCTATTACCAGAAATGCCAACCAAATCCACCAACCATCGGTTACAAGTTCATGGCTGACGAGTAATCTTAATGCTACGTAGCCGACTATGGCGCCAACTATCGCCACGCCAGAGGCGAGAAGAGCATTTGCGTCTATGGCTTCTTTTTCTCCTGCCTTTACATCTTCCTGCGTCTCTAAATTATTTTCCTCCATTTTTTTTATTTTCCTCCATTTTTTTCCTTTTGTATTTTTCGAAAGCCGAGAGATGCGATGTCTTATCGCTTTCTGCTTTTCTTTTTTTGTAACGCGATTTTTGTAGTTCTTCTTCAAGCCACCTCTTAACCGTATCCATAAATCCCATTTTCTTCTCCTCTTTCTTTTTTTGCCACAAAACAAAAAGCCCGAATCCAACGGATTCGGGCTTATCCAAAATTTCTTTTACGCGGGTAGTGAAAGGAGCACTACCGACAGCGTCCGACCTAAGGCTCGCCAAAGCCCACATCTTACAACGCAACCAACAGCACCCCCAAGCGGGAGCGTGGTTAGTAAGATGTGGGGAAACACAGAAAATTTTGGCGATTTTAGGTCGTTCCCCAACTCTTGACGCCGATTCCGCAAATACCGGTAACCGGCGTGTATGTCTGTAAATTTAATCCTGACGAAAAAATAAAAAATTCCGACCAAATAAAAAATTCCGACCGAAAACGGCGCAAAATAGTAAAATAAATTTTTCAAAAATCAAGGAAAGACCGTTCTATTTTTTTAGCACTCCCTTTTCGTATTTTTTGCGCTAAATTTTGCGCCGCACGTGAACGGATTTAGGATTTAAGAAGCGTAAGAATTTTAAGCGGTTTAAGAAACGCCGAAAACGCAACTTTTCCCTTTTCTCTCTCAACCTTCAACTCTCAACTCTGGAAAAAACCATGCGTTATTTCTGGTTAATCGCGGCGCTGACGGCGGCGCTTGACTTGGGGAGCAAACACGCGGTTTTCGCGTGGCTCGCGACGCGCGGCGTCTTCGACCTCATTCCCGGCTATTTAAGTTTTACGCGGCACATCAACGAGGGCGCGTTGTGGGGATTGGGCAGTGGCGCGCCGCTCGCGCTGTTGCTGTTGACGGCGGCGATGATGGCGGTGGTAACGTGGTTGGCGTGGTCGCATCGCCGCAAGCCCGCGCCGTTGTGGGCGCTTGGTTTGATTTTGGGCGGCGCGGTCGGCAATTTTTACGACCGCGGGCTCACCACGGCGGAACTGTATGGCGAAAGGTTGAGCGGCGTGCGCGATTTTATCTGGATGCGCGTGCCGGACGTGTATAGTTGGCCCGTCTATAATTTAGCGGACGTGGCGATTGTCGTCGGCGTGGCGCGATTCGCGTTATGGAGTTTCCGCGCTCCGCCGCCCGCGCCGTCTGCGCCTTCTGCTTGACTTTGCCGCGTTTCGCCGTAGTATGCGCCAACGTTTTGCCGAGGTAGCTCAGTTGGTAGAGCACTGCCCTGAAAAGGCAGGTGTCCCCGGTCCGAGTCCGGGCTTCGGCACCAAAATTTTGCCCTGAAAATCCCGGTGATTTTCAGGGCGCTTTTTTTAGCGCAATTAACAATTAAAAATTGAAAATTGTGGAGTTTGATGGGCAAAATCGCTTCGCGAATCTGAAAATAAAACTCCGCCATTGTTAATTGTTAATTGTTAATTTTTAATTGTCGTGAAAGGGATGGCGATGACGATTGACGAACTTAAACGGCGCGTGTTGGACGGCGGCGCCCTCACGGTTGCCGAGGCGCTTTTTCTCGGCGAACAGCCGGACAAAGAAGCGCTTTACGCCGCGTCCGGCGAAGTTACCCGCGCCCGAGCGCCGCGCGGCTACAACTTGTGTTGCATCCAAAACGCCAAGTCCGGCAAATGCGCGGGCGACTGCAAATGGTGCGCGCAATCGGCGCATCACGACTGCGCCATCGACAAATACGATTTGGTCGGCTTGGACGCCGCGCTGAAAAATCTGCAATACGCCCAAAGCAAAAAAATCCATCGCTTCTCGCTGGTTACCAGCGGCGAAAAATTGAGCGACGCCGACTTCGCGAAAGTCCTCGCCATTTACCGCCAATTAAACGCCCAAAAAGGCGAGTGCGAATTGTGCGCGTCGCTCGGCTTGTTGTCGGAGGAGCAATTGCGGCAACTCAAAGAGGCGGGGATGAAAAATTATCACTGCAACCTCGAAACCGCGCCGTCGTTTTTCCCGCAGGTTTGCACCACGCACACGATTGAAGACAAAAAACGCACGCTCCGCGCCGCGCTAAAAGTCGGTTTGCGCCTGTGTTGCGGCGGCATTATCGGCTTGGGCGAGACCTTCGCGCAACGGGTCGAGCTTGCGTTCGCGTTGGTCGAATTTCAACCGCACTCCCTGCCGCTGAACGTGCTTGACCCGATTAAAGGCACGGCGTTGGCAAGTCAGCCGCCGTTGACGGAAGAGGAAATTTTAACGGCGGTGGCGATTTTCCGTTTAGTCCATCCGACGGCGCAGATGCGTTTCGCCGGCGGGCGCGGCAAGTTTTCGCCGGAACTGCAACAACGGGCGCTCGCGGCGGGCGTCAACGCGGCGGTAACCGAAGGTCTGCTGACGACGCGCCTGAACACCACCGCCGCCGATGACCACGCGATGTTTGCGGCGCGGTATCAAACCGATTAAGAATTGAGAATTAAGAGTGGACAAAGAAAAAAGGACTCCGCTATGCCCAAAATTACGCTCCCCGACAACTCGGTGTTGGATTTTTCGACGCCGGTCCTCGGCAAAGAAATCGCCGAAAAAATCGGCGCCGGTCTCGCCAAAGCCGCGCTCGCCGTCAGCGTCAACGGCGAACTGCGCGACCTGACGGCGGTCGTCGATGCCGACGCGACCGTCGCCGTGATTACGCCGTCGTCGCCGGAAGCGTTGGCGTTAATGCGCCATTCGGCGTCGCACGTGTTGGCGGAAGCCGTCGCGCGACTTTTCCCCGGCACGAAATTCGCCTACGGTCCCGCCGTGGACGACGGTTTTTATTACGACCTCGACCCCGCCACGCCGCTGACCGCCGACGATTTGCCGCGCCTCGAAAAAGAAATGGCGAAAATCGTCAAGGCAAATCAGCCCTTCGTCCGCCGCGAACTGACCCGCGCCGAAGCGCTCGCCAAATACGCCGACGACGAATACAAAACCGACAACATCAACCGCGCCAAGGGCGATGTGCTTTCGTTTTACGAGCAAGGCGCGTTCAGCGATTTGTGCCGCGGACCGCACGTGCCGTCCGCCGGTAAAATCGGGCATTTCAAAGTGCTGTCGCTCGCCGGCGCGTATTGGCACGGCGACCATTCGCAAAAACAATTGACCCGCGTCTATGGCACGACGTTCGCGACCAAAGAGGAATTGGAAAAATATCTGCGGCAAATCGAGGAAGCGAAAAAACGCGACCACCGCGTTCTCGGCAAGCAACTCGGACTTTACGAATTTCACGCCGAAGCCCCCGGTATGGCGTTTTGGCGGCATAACGGCGTGGTTTTGCGCAACACGTTTATCAACTTTTTGCGCGAACTTTGTTACGCGCACGACTACGAAGAATTTTTGACGCCGCAAATTCTCAACCGCGAATTGTGGGAAATTTCCGGGCATTGGGAAAATTACGCCGACAAAATGTATGTAACGACGAAAGACGGGCGCGATTTCGGCGTCAAGCCAATGAACTGCCCCGGCGCGGTGTTGCTCTATAAAGCCGGACTTTACAGCCACCACGATTTGCCGCTTCGCTGGGCGGAATTCGGGCACGTCCACCGTTACGAGGGAAGCGGCGAAATTCACGGGCTGATTCGCGTGCGCGGCTTCACGCAAGACGACGCGCATATTTTCTGCGCGCCGGCGCAACTCGAAGACGAAATCGCGCACTGCATCGAATTTATTTTCAAGGTCTATACCGCGACGTTGGGGATGAAATTCGACCATATCGAACTTTCGACCCGTCCGCCGAAATCGGTCGGCACCGACGAGATGTGGGCAAACGCCGAAGCCGCGCTCGAAAACGCGCTGAAAAAATTAAATATCGCGTTTAAGTTAAATCCGGGCGACGGCGCGTTTTACGGACCGAAAATTGATTTTCACGTCGCCGACGCGATTGGGCGGACGTGGCAAATGGGAACTATCCAAGTCGATTTTTCGATGCCGGAGCGCTTCGATTTGCATTACGTTGACGAGAACTCGGCGCGGCAACGACCGGTGATGATTCACCGCGCGATTTCCGGTTCGATTGAAAGATTCTTGGGCGTGTTGACCGAGCATTTCGCCGGTGATTTTCCGCTGTGGCTCGCGCCGGAACAGGCGCGGATTTTGCCGATTAGCGACGCGGTTTTGCCTTATGCGAAAGAAGTGAAAAAACAACTTGCGGCGGCGGGGTTGCGCGTAACCGTTGACGGCAAAAATGAAAAAATCGGCGCGAAAATCCGTCACGGCGAATTGGCGAAAGTGCCGTATTTAATCGTCATCGGCGCGAAAGAAGCGGAAGCGCAAACCGTCGCGGCGCGCCGCCGCGTCCGCGGCGATTTAGGCGAAATGACGGTCGCGGCGCTGACGGCGCGGCTGACCGAAGAGGTGAAAACCCGCGCGTTGCCGCCGAGCGGCGAAGTTAAGAACAATTAAGAATTAAGAATTAAGGGCAAAGTGACAATGAAAATGGAACACCCAAGTGAGAATTTTTTGTCAAGTAGTGTTCCGCTTTCACTGTCACTTGGAGCGTTATTTTATCGCGATTTTTTGGCGGTATTCGCACCGCGTTTTTTCGTCGTCGTTGCCGTCGGCGTTGACGAATTTCGCCGATTGTTTTCGCACGTCGGCGAGCGTCGTAAAACCGAATTCTTTGCGCCACACCGCTTCTTGCCATCGCCGGTTGTAGCCCTCGACCTGCGACTGAAAACCGAAGCGGCGCGGCGGCGCGAACACCGGCACGACGCCGAGCGACCAGCAGAGCCAGACGACTTGTCCAACCGCGTCCGGCAACGGCGGACCGGCGAAAGGCAGTCCGTTATCGAACTGCGCGTAGTCCGGCAAACCGTGTTTTCGCCAACGTTCGATGAGGCCTTTAACCACGTTTTCCGCGGTGCTTCGCGCTAACGGTAACGAACTGACCACGTGTCCCCAAACGGGAACGCCGCTGAACACTTGCACCAAAATTCCGCCGGGCAACGCGAGGTCTTCGACGAAATCGAAACTGTCCAACTCGGCGCGTTGCGTCGCGAGGTCAAGTAGAGCGTGTTCACTATAATTTTTTACAATTTCCCCGAAAATATCGGCAATGAAAACGCTCACGTCGTGGCGGGGCGAAAAAGTAAAAAAGGAGGAGCGTAATGATACCGTTTTACCCACGCCATCGTGGCAGGTAGTGTTCCGTTTTCACTGTCACCTTGCCTTTAATTGATTACAGAAAGTTCTCGTCGATGAAATTGATGTCGTAATTGTTACTGACGAAATTGTTGTTGCCGAGCAGTTTCCGGTGGAACGGAATCGTGGTTTTCACGCCTTCCAATAAAAATTGCGATAATGCCTGTTTGCCGAGTTGAATCGCCGCCGCGCGGTTTTTGCCGCGCACGATAAGTTTCGCAATCATCGAGTCGTAATTCGGCGGAATCCGGTAGCCCGAATAAACGAACGTGTCCACCCGCACGTCGGTGCCGGTCGGCGCCGCGATAATGTCGATTTTCCCCGGAAACGGCGCGAAATTCCGGTCGGGGTCTTCCGCGTTAATCCGAAATTCCATCGCGTGTCCTTGCGGCACGATGTCGTTTTGCGTCCACTGCAATCTTTCGCCGGCGGCAATCCGCAATTGCTCCTCGACCAAATCCAACCCCGTCGTCATTTCCGTTACCGGATGCTCCACCTGAATCCGCGTGTTCATTTCCATAAAATAAAATTTGCCGCCTTCGTATAAAAATTCAATCGTGCCGGCGTTGGTGTAGGCGCATTGTTTGCACAGCGCCACCGCCGCCTCGCCGATTTGCTTCCGCAAGCGCCCGTCCACCACCGGCGACGGAGACTCTTCCAACAACTTTTGATGCCGCCGCTGAATACTGCAATCGCGCTCGCCGAGATACAGCACGTTGCCGTGTTCGTCCGCCAAAATTTGCATTTCGACATGGCGCGGATGTTCCAAAAATTTCTCGATATACAGCGCCCCGTCGCCGAACGCCGCTTCGGCTTCGGCGCGCGCTTGTTGCATACCGGTTTTCAGCGACGCCTCGTTATGCGCGATGCGAATCCCGCGTCCGCCGCCGCCGGCGCGGGCTTTGACGATGACCGGATAGCCGATGTTCCGCGCTAATTTGATACCCTCGTCGTCGCTTTCGAGGACGCCCTGACTACCGGGCAACACCGGCACGCCGCTTTGTTGCGCGATTTTTCGCGCCATCGCTTTGTCGCCCATTTTCGCCATCGCCTTGCTCGTCGGACCGATGAATTTGATATCGAGCGACTGGCAGGTCTCGGCGAAATGACTGTTCTCGGACAAAAAGCCGAAGCCGGGGTGAATGGCCTCGACATCGGTGATTTGCGCCGCGGAAATGATGCTCGGAATGTGCAGATAACTGCGGGCGCTTTCGGCGGGACCGATGCACACGGCGACGTCGGCGAGTTTGACGTGCAGAGAATCGCGGTCAACTTCGGAATAAACGGCGACGGCTTCGATGCCGAGTTTGCGGCAGGCGCGAATAATGCGGACGGCGATTTCGCCGCGATTGGCAATTAGGATGCGGGAAAACATAGATTTCCTTTGGTGACGGTGTTCGTTTAAGAAAGAAATTATTTCTCGCGAAGAGGCAGAGTTGAAAGTTTAGAGTTTAGCGAGGATAGCCGCAGGCGGTTACCGCCATCGTCTCGCTTTCTTTCAACTTTTCTCCGCCGTCAGAAAATCAGCCGGCGAAATCCCCGCTTGTCGTAATATGGCGCGCAACGTTCCTTCCGGCATATCGCTGTTATGGTTGGGAATCGTGGTGAAACGCCGCGTTTTAGCGGAAAACCAAATTTCGTGACTTCCCGCCGCTTGCCGATAAAACGCAAAACCAAATTGTTTCAGAATTCGCACAATTTCGCGATACCGAAAACCGGACAATTGCCCCATAAGTCAGACCCCCACGACCAACGGATAGGAAAAATCCTCCGGTAAATCCGCCATCTCCGGCAACGGGCTCTGGGCTTCGATTAGTTTTTTGACCACGTCTTTGGCAATTTCCAAGGTCTCGCTGATAGTGCGCCCTTGGGCAACAAGCCCTTGAACGCTCTCCGAAGTCGCCAAAAAGCACCCTTCCGGCAAATGCTCAATCCGCAGTTCGATAATTTTTTCCATCGGCGTTCCTCAACGGCGAAAACTTCAATAGAATCATTACGAATTGGTTTGCGGGTTTATTTTACCGAAACGCGAACCGTTGCGTATTTACGCAAATGACTTTTCCGCAAACCAATTCGTAATGAGTATAGACCGGCATTGCCCCGATGACGCCTATTTGCGCACTAAAAACAGCGGCTGACCGTATTCCACCGGGTCGCCGTTTTCGACCAACATTTTTTCCACAGTGCCGGAAAGTTCGGCTTTGACTTCGTTCATAATTTTCATCGCTTCGATAATGCACACAATCGTGTCCGCGTTGACCTTGTCGCCGACCGCCACAAACGACGCCGACTCCGGCGACGGCGAGGCGTAAAACGTCCCGACAATCGGGCTTTTAATCGGCGTCAGCGCCGGGTCGGTTTTTGCCGCCGCGTCGCCGCCGGGCGGCGGGGCGACCGCCGCGAGCGCCACCGGCGCCGCCACGGGCGCGCCGCTACCGCGCGGATATTTTTCGAGTTTCAGTTTGAAGTCCTTTTCTTCCAATTCGAGATTGGCGACGCCGTGTTCGTTCATCAACGCCATCAACGCCCCGATTTTGTCAACTTCGGCGGCTTTCACGCCGGCATTTTTTTTGGGTTCCATAGATGCGTCCTGTGCGATAGAGGAAAAAAGAGCAATTAAGCATTAAGAATACAGAATTAAGAACTTCTTAATTCTTAATTGTTGTGCCGCCGTGCGAGAAAAGGAAGCGGGTTTATTCGCCGGTCTTTTCCGCCGGTATCGACGGCGCTTCCGCCGGATTTTTCGCGGCGGCGAGTTTTTCGACATCGCTCGCCATTTTCAGGAACACCGAAACCACGCCGCCGAGAACCACGATAGTCAACGCGCCATAAACCGCGCCGAAAATCAGCCCGCCGAGTCCGCCGAGAAAACCATACGCCGCCGCGCCGGTAACTAATCCCGACAACGCGCTCCCGACTAAAATAATCCACAGAATAATTTCAAAAAATTGCGTGAAACTTTTGCGCACCAGATTGAGTAACATCGTCGCTCCTTTTTTGCAAGTGAGAAGAAAGTGAGAATCGTTCAGTAACCGGCAAGAGCAAGAAAATTCGTGGATACGTTCTTTTTTATGCGCCGATTTTAATTTCGCCCTCGCCAAGGCGGTGTTTGCCGCCGACATACAGCAACCAGCCAATCGCGCCGTAAAACAGCATCGCGAGGCGGTAGCCAATCATCATCGTCGCGGCGGCGGCGCCGTTGTCGGCTAAAAACGGCGGCGCCATTTGGAACAGCGTCTCAAACCCCAATTCGCCCAAACCGATGCCGCCGGGGGAAACGGGTATGTAGTTTATGGACAAACCGGCGAACACCAGAAATAAATACTGCGAAACGCCGATTTCTTGCATTTTTGCCGCTTGTCCGAAAAACCAAAACGCCGCCAGCGTCGCCGCGTGCATCGCCGCCGAAATCGCCGCCGCGCCGATGATGAGACGCGGTTGTTCGCGATACGCCGCCAACGCCGCCGTCACTTTCGCCAGCGTTTTCCCGCCGGGGATTTTTTCTTCGAGCCGCGCCGTGAACGAATGCAAAACCATCGAACCGGCGAGGAGCAACAACGAACCGCCGAACGCAATCGCCGCCGCGACGCCGAGAAAGCGAACGAGATAATGATATTGCGCCCACGCCGCGCCGTCGCCCGCGCCGAGATTCGCCGCCACGCCGATTAACACGCACAACATCAGCGTCGGCATCCCCAAAAAATGGTCAAGCAAAACCGTCGTGGCGGCGGCGGAAGCCGGAACGGCTTTGATTTTCGCCAATTGGTAAAAGCGATAAATATCGCCGCCGTTGGCGCCGGGGATAAACGTGTTGAAAAAGTAACTGACGAGCGTCAGGCGAAAAATCGTCCAAAAACCGATAGTGAATTTTTGCCCGCGCAACAGCATTTGCCAACGCCACGCGCCGATAAAAATCGGGATTGCCAAACAAAGCGCGCCGGCGGCGAGAAATTGCCAGTCGGTCAGCAACGCCCACAGGCGGTCGGGCGCCAGCGTTTTTTTCAGAACCAAATAGACCAGCAAACCGCCGGCTAAACCGACGCGATAAAAAGTATGCGCCAATTTATGGCGAAAGAACAGGGCGATTAACGACCCCGGCAAAAGCGCGAGGGCAAGACACGGAATCAGCGGACCGGCGAGAAAGTCCGGCTTAAATAAGCGGACGCCCCACAACGCCAACGTCAGCGCGTTGAAGATTAAAATCCCGATGCCGACCGCGCCGAGACGGCTGGGAACTTTTGCGGATGCGGCGGGGGCGTCGGGGGCGTCGGGGGCGTCGGGGGCGTCGGTCATTGGGGGCTTATCGCGAAAGTAAAAAGTTAAAAGTTGAAAGTTAAAAGTTGAAAATTTAGGCGGCTCTCCCCTCAACTCTAAACTTTCAACTCTCAACTCTGCGCTCTCACGACAGCGCCGAAATAATTGAAATCAGCGGCATAAACAGTGAGATAACGATAAAGCCGACCGCGCCGCCCATCATCACAATCAGCGCCGGCTCCAACAAACTCATCATACTTTCGACCAGCACGTTGACCTCGTCGTCGAAATTGTCCGCCACGCGAATTAACATTTTGTCGAGTTCACCGGTCTCTTCGCCGACGGCGACCATATTCACCGTCATCAAATCGAATTGCTTGTTCCTCCGCATCGTCGTGGACATATTTTCGCCCTCGCGAATGCCGACATACACGTCGTTGACCGCGGCGCGAATGACGGTGTTCCCCAGCGCGTCCTTGATAATCGCCAGCGATTCCAACACCGGCACGCCGGCGGCGTCCAACTCGCCCAGCGTCCGGCAACAACGCGACAACGACGATTTACGGATAATCAGCCCGAAAATCGGCAACTTCAAAATGGCCATATCGGTCAGCGTTTTGCCCGGCGGGAACGAGCGCACAACGCGCCAGATAGTATAAAGCACGAACGGGAAAAATAGCAGATAAACGACCGCCGCCGGAATGACGCCGAAATACAGATAGGTCATTTCATCGGTGATGCGCAACAGCAATACCGTCGGACCCGGCAAATCCACGCCCAACTGCGAAAACATCTCTTTGAATTTCGGGATGACGAACAGCATAATGCCGGTCAGAATCAACACCGCGATGACGGTGATGGCCGCCGGATAAACCAACGCGCCGATAACTTTGCGCACCAATTTTTCGGTCTTTTCGCGCAAGTCCGCCAAGCGGCTCAAAATCCGCCCCAACTGACCGGACGCCTCGCCCGCCTTGATCATACTGCTGTAAAGCGTGTCAAAGACCTTCGGCTTGTGCGACATCGCGTTGGACAAACTGGCGCCGCCCTGCACCTCGTCGCTAATGTCCAACACCGAGTTGCGCATCACGCCGCCGCGCAACATTTGCGACAGAATATCGAGCGAGCGCAACAGCGGCATACCGGCTTCGAGGAGTGTGGCGAGTTGCCGCGTGAACAAGGTGAGTTCCTTGCCTTTGACCTTGCCGGCGAGCAGGGTGTTGGTGCGCTTGTGCGAAGCGTCAACGTCGTCGGTGGCGACTTTCTTTTTTTCTTGTTTTTGCGAAATGGATTTGGGATACATTCCGCGCGACTGCAATTCTTCGCGGGCTTTTTGCGCGTCGCCCGCTTCGATTTTTCCGCTTTTTTCGTTGCCTTTGGCGTCGATGGCGGTGTAGAAAAAGTTTGGCATTATGTATCCCCTTTTTAGTTTGGCGTGGGTGGCATTTTGCTTTATCGTAAATGGCGGTCAACGGGGAAGTTGAGAGTTGAGAGTTGAGAGTTAAAAGTTTAGAGTTAAGAGCGTGGCGTTTTATTTTTAAGACGCGCGAAGCGCGACCACTGCTCAACTCTAAACTCTAAACTTTCAACTCTGCTCTCTTAACCCCTTTTCCCCTTTTACTCGCTCATTCCCAACCGCTCCAAAATTCCGGCGATGTCGTCGTAGGAGCCGTAGGTGATTTCGATTTTTCCCGCGCCGCGCTCGTCGAGGATGCGGACTTGCGCGCCGAGCCGAACGCCCAGCCGTTGTTCCAAATCCAATAAATGGCGATTTTTGCCGACCGGCGCGACCGGCGCCGCGTTGCTGTCGTCGTTGGCGTCGCGCTTTTTCGGGCGTTTGCCGCCCGTCATTTCCTGCACGATTTTTTCTAATTTTTGCACCGGAATTTGTTCCGCGACGACGCGCTTCGCCAATTTCAATTGCGACACCGGGTCGGCTAAACCGAGCAACGTCCGCCCGTGCGCGCCGGAAATTTCGTCGCCGGCAATCAACCGGCAGACCTCGCGCGGCAGATTTAACAAACGGAGCGTGTTCGTAATCCAGACGCGGCTTTTGCCGAGACGCGCCGCGATTTTTTCGTGCGTGAGGTCGGTGTTGTCGCTCAATTCTTTCAGCGCCTCCGCCGTTTCGATGGCGTTCAGATTTTCCCGTTGCAGATTTTCGACCAACGCCGTTTCCCGCAACGTGTCTTCCGGCGCGTTGCAAATCGTTACCGGCGCGTCCTGCCAGCCGAGCATCGTCAACGCGCGTAGCCGCCGCTCGCCCGCAACCAATTGATAATGCGTCGCGTCCAACCGGCGCACGACGAGCGGTTGCACCAAGCCGAGTTCGCCGATGGATTCCGCCAATTCCGCCAATTTGGTCTCGTCAAAAACCTGCCGCGGCTGAAAC
Source organism: Planctomycetales bacterium (assembly GCA_025997475.1). Lineage (GTDB taxonomy): Bacteria > Planctomycetota > SZUA-567 > SZUA-567 > SZUA-567 > MS499-59. The sequence goes on along the minus strand of BNUQ01000006.1, from coordinate 38,459 downwards.
GGCGACGCGGCAATTTGGTTGAGCGGCACGGACAGCGCCGTCGCGACGGGCGCGACGGGCACGACTGGCGCGGTCGGCGACGCGACGCCTAACATCCCCTTTAAGCCCTTGCCTAACGCCTCTCTGCTCATCGTTACACCCGAAGAGCAATTAACAATTAACAATTAAAAATTAAAAATCGAGGAATTGATTACAAATTTCGCTTCGCGAATTTGCAAATTAAATTCCATAACTTTTAATGGTTAATTGTTAATTGCTAATCGCGGTTTGATATTTTTCCCATTCGCTCGCCAACAGCGCCGGCGTGTCAAGGTGATACGGACAGCGCGACGAGCATTGACCGCAGTGACGGCAATCCTTGATGAGCGCCATTTTTTCGCGCCATTCGGACGTGAGAAAATTTTCCGCCACCATTCGCCGCAACAACAGCGACATTCGCGCCGCCGTCGGAATCGGAATCCCGACCGGACACGGCAGACAGTAGCCGCAAGCGCGGCAAAACGAACCGGCGAGTTCCGCGCGATACCGGCGCGCCCGCTCCGCCAACGCCGCCGAATACTCCGGCGGGTCTTTTTCCAACGCTAAAAATTCCGCGAGTTCCGTTTCGCGCTGAACACCCCAAATCGGCACGACGTTGGCGAACTGCCGCCGCAAAAAAGTGAACGCCAATTTCGCGTCGTCGAGCAAGCCGCCCGCCATCGCTTTCATCGCGAGCAAGCCGACATCGTGGCGCGCGCACAGCGCGGGCAAAGTCAATTCGTCGTCGGACGCCAACACGCTCAGCGGATATTGCAACGTGTCGTAATTTCCGCCGACAACGGCTTCCCGCGCCAGCGTCAAATCGTGTTGCGTGATGCCGAGAAAACGGATTTTCCCCGCCGCTTTGAGGTCGATTAACGTGTCATACATTTCATCGCCGGGGCGCGGGACCGACGGCGGATTATGCAATTGATAGATGTCAACGTAATCGGTTTGCAAATTTTTCAGCGAGGTTTCAAGGTCGGCGATAATGCCGACGCGGTCGCGCGCCATCGTTTTGGTCGCGATAAAAATCGCCGCGCGGCGGTCGTTGAACGCGACGCCGAGGCGCTCTTCGCTGGTGGTGTAAACGCGCGCGGTGTCGAAAAAGTTGATGCCGTTATCCGCCGCCGCTTGCAACAGTCGCGTCGACTCGGCAAACGTAATCCGCTGAATGGGAATGCAACCAATCCCCGAAGTTGACACCGACAAGCCGGTGCGCCCGAAACGCCAATGATTCATTTTGGATGTCGCCTCTCGCCATCGAATAAAGCGGGGGAGTATAGCGGACGGCGGCGAAAGAGAAAACGGCAATTTTTCGCGTGAACCGTGCGCCGACGAGCGCGGTTCACGCGGACTTGACAACCGCTATCCAAGCGGACCAATAGACCCGTTCGACGACCTTTGGGGAAGGGCGACCTTATGATTCGCTATACTGACAGCCGGAAAATGGAGCGGGGACATCAGGGCGTGGTGGATAGTTATTTTCATTTTTCGTTCGCCGATTATTGCCACCCCGACAACGTGCGTTTCGGCGTGTTACGGGTGCTTAACGACGACGAAGTAAAGCCGGAAACCGGTTTTCCGCCGCATTCGCATACGGATATGGAAATCATTTCCTACATCATCGACGGCGAACTCACGCACGGCGACAGTATGGGCAACGAAGAAACGTTGTCGCGCGGGCAAGTGCAATATATGAGCGTCGGCACCGGCGTTACGCACAGTGAAATGAACTACGGAAAAACGCCGCTCCGTTTTTTGCAAATATGGATTTTACCGGACGGCAAGGGGCATCAGCCCAATTACGGCGGCGCGAAGTTCCGACTTGCCGACCGTTACGACCAATGGTTGCCGCTTGCCACCGGCGGCGCGAACCCGTCCGCGCCGATTAAAGTTCATCAGGACATCAACGCTTACGCGGCGATTATTACGGCGGGTAAAAAATTGGACTTCGCGGTGGCGGCAAACCGGCAGGCGTATTTGGTGCTGATTGAAGGTCGCGTCTCCGCGGACGTCTCCGACGCAAGCGCCTCCGCGAGCGTCTCCGGCGTGAAATTATCAAAGCGCGACGCGGCGGAAATTATCGGACAAAACATCACGGTTGCCGCCGAAGAAACGGCGCACGTGTTTATTATTGAAATGGCGAAAGCGGCAGAGTGATAAAAATTCCCGATAGTTGCAAGGCGGGGTGAAAACGTCGCGGATGTTACCGGTAGGGGCGAATACGCCCCTATTTTTTATTCCCCGCGACGGTAGGTGAACCCTCTGCCCACCGCGCTTTCTTTGACTACAATGCCGCATTTTATTCGTCCCGCGTTTTTATCGAAAGGCAAAATATGAGCGACAGTATGACGCCGAAGGAAATCGTCGAAAAACTCGACCAATATATCATCGGGCAGGACGCCGCCAAACGCGCGGTGGCGGTCGCGATGCGCAACCGCTGGCGGCGGCAACAAATCGAGCCGGAAATGCGCAAAGAAGTGATGCCGCGCAATATCTTAATGATCGGTCCGACCGGCGTCGGCAAAACCGAAATCGCGCGGCGAATGGCGGATTTGGTCAACGCGCCGTTCGTCAAAATCGAGGCGAGCAAATACACCGAAGTCGGCTATCACGGACGCGATGTCGAAAGCATGGTGCGCGACTTGGTCAAAGTGTCGTTCAACGAAATCCGCGCCAAAGAAATCGAGCGCGTCGCCGATGTCGCCGACGGACACGCGGTGGAAACGATTCTCGACTATTTGTTGCCGAATAACGACGCGAAAAACAAGAGCGGCGCCGACGAAAAAACGCGCGGACGCAAAAAGAAAGTCGATGTCGAGCGCGAGCAAGCCGACGCGCGCATCGAGCGCACCCGCGCGAAAATTCGCGAAAAAGTGCTGAAAGGCGAAATGGACGACCGCGAAATCGAAATCGTCGCCAACGCCAATCCGTCGGTAACCGGCGTGTTCGGCGCGGTTGACGGCGACGAAATGATGGGAATGGAAATGCAGGATATGCTCAGCCGCATTTTGCCGAGCCGGCGGAAATCGCGGCGCGTGAAAGTCGCCGAAGCCCGCCGCATTTTCAAACAGGAAGAGGCGGAAAAACTCATCGACGAGGAAGCCGTCAACAAAACGGCGATTGAGCGCGCCGAGCAGGACGGCATCATTTTCATCGACGAAATCGACAAAGTTATCGGCGCGGACAAAGGCGGCGGACCGGATGTCAGCCGCGAAGGCGTGCAACGCGATTTGTTGCCGATTGTCGAAGGATGCACAGTCAGCAGTAAATACGGCTCGGTGAAAACCGACCATATTTTATTTATCGCGGCGGGGGCGTTTCACGGCAAAAAACCGTCGGATTTGATTCCCGAATTGCAAGGGCGCCTACCGATTCGCGTCGAATTGAAACCGCTGACGCGCGACGATTTCACGCGGATTTTGACGCACCCGAAAAACGCGCTGACGCGGCAATACAAATTGCTGATGCAGACCGAAGGGATTGAGGTCGAATTCCAAACCGAGGCGTTGGCGGCGATTGCGGAACTGACGGAAAAAGTCAACCAAACGACGGACGACATCGGCGCGCGGCGCTTGCATACGGTAATGGAAAAATTGTTTGAAGAGGTCTCGTTCAACGCGCCGGAATGGCGGGACCGGAAAGTGGTGGTTGACCCGCAAATGGTGCGCGACCGGCTGGCGGAAATCAGCAAAGACGAGGACTTGTCGCGGTTCATTCTGTAATCATTTGCTCGTTGCAAATTGCCCACTGCAATTTGTGCCCGTAGCTCAGCCGGATAGAGCGGCGCTTTCCTAAAGCGCAGGTCGCTGGTTCGATTCCAGTCGGGCATACCAAGTTTCAGCGCGACTGTATAGCGTTTAATCGTTTTAAGACGTTTTCAGACCTCCAAGAGTCCCGAAATGGAGTCCCGAAATGACTGATTAACGAAGAGGTCTGAAATGGCTGACCAACCCCGCTCTTATCCGATACCGCGTCTTCGTTTTGCCGCCCGTCGTTGGCGGATTCGTTGGAATGTTCGGGAAAAATCATACGAATTTTCCACCGGCTACCAACGCGCCGAAAAAGATAAAGCCGAAGTCGCTTGCCAATACATTGCTATCGGGCTACGCGGTGAAAAATTTCCCGAATGGGCGGAACATATCCCTGCCGTCATTGCTTACCAAAAAACGCTTGCCGACCAATTTGTCAGTGGCGAAAAATACTTTCGGATTACTTCGGCGACCGCGCAACAAGCGTGGATTAACCAATACGCCGCGACCGCCAAAGTGAAACAAATAAAAAGACGTGCCCATTGTTTAGGTCGTCTTGCCGAAAAATACGACTTGCTCACTCTCACATCGGCGCAAGCCGCTGAATGGATTGAGACGCTCGCCATCAACCGCTACTTGTCCGACACTGTTCGTCGGCTGATGAACGGGCGCGCGATGACGCGAAAAGAAATTGCCGCCGCGCTTGTCGCCGCGAACATTGAACACACCTCCGCCAAACTATCCATTGCATTAGGAAACCGCGCCATATTTGAGTTCACGCCCAAACCCACGCAAAAACGCGGAAAATATCGCGCCACCGCTTCACCGCGAACCGTTTCACCGAACACAACTAACATCTACATTGAGACGGCGAAAATGTTCTACAAATGGGCGGTCAAGAATAAACTCGTCAAGGAAAATCCTTTTGACGACATCAAGAAAAAGAGCGTGAGCAAAACGGCGGAGATTGTTTTTTTACTCGCGAAGAACGCGATGACATAATCGCCGCCGTATCCGGCAAACCTTGCGCTCTGCCGGTATGGATTGCGCTTTACGCCGGATTGCGGCGTGGGGAAATTATTCGCTTGCGCTGGGAGGACGTTGATTTTGCCGGCAGTTGGCTTCACGTAAAAAAGACAAAAACTGACCGACCGCGCCACGTTCCGATTAGTCCGGCGCTACTCTCGACCTTAAAACCGTTCGCGAAGAAAAACGGTTACGTGGCGGCGCATTGGCAGAACGCCAACGTGAGCGCTGAAATTAAAGCCGATAATGACCTTGCCGCGCTCGTGAAGAAAATGCCGGAATTATCGACTAAAATTAAATGGAATGTTTTTCGGCACACGTTCGCGTCGCTGTTGGCGCAGACCGGCAAAGTAACAATAGACCAGATTTGCGCGATGATGGGCAACACGCCGGAAGTTTGTCGGCGGCATTACGCACATTTAATTCCGAACGCGGCGGCAAACACCGGCATTCATTTGATTGATTAATTCGGGTATAATAACCCTCACAAAAAAACGCCCCAAAAAGGAGTCGTCAATGGAAGCCAAGTTCATCAATCCTTACACCGATTTCGGATTCAAAAAACTTTTCGGCGAAGAGGCGAGCAAGGACTTGTTGATTGATTTTCTCAACACGATTTTGCCCGCGTCCGACCGTATCAAAGAATTGCAACTCACCAATCCTGAAAATCTGCCGGAATACCCCGACGGTCGCCGCGCCGTGTTTGATATTCATTGCCGCAACGAGCGCGGCGAGGCGTTTATTGTCGAAATGCAAAAAGCGTATCAGCACTATTTCAAAGACCGCGCGTTGTTTTATTCGACGTTTCCCTTGCAACAGCAAGCGCCGCAAGGCGAGTGGGATTTTCAGTTGAAAAAAGTTTATTTCGTCGCGGTGTTGGATTTTCTTTACGACGAAGCCGAAGAGCGGCAGAAATTTTCGCGTCATATTCATCTGAAAGACCAAGACGGCGAGTTGTTTTCCGACAAGTTGGAATTTATTTTTTTGCAAATGCCGTTGTTCAACAAAGCGGAAAACGAATTGGCTAATCACAAAGACAAGTGGTTGTATTTTCTGAAAAATTTAGTGCGGTTTGAGGATATTCCGGCGGTGTTGCGCGAGCCGATTTTTACGCTGGCGTTTGCGACGGCGGATTTAGCGGCGATGAATCCGCGCGAACGCGACGCCTACGCCGCTTCGCTGAAAATTTATCGCGATAATGTCAATGTGATAGATAGTGCGTATCAAAAAGGCGTGGCGCAAGGGATAGAACAAGGGATTGAACAAGTAATTGAACAAGGGATTGAACAAGGGATTGAACAAGGAGAAATTAAACAACAATTGGCGATTGCCAAAAAGTCGAAGGCGGCAGGAATAGCGCCGACCCTGATTGCGCAGATTACCGGCTTAACCGAAAGCGAAATCGCCGCGTTGTAAATTTGTTGCGAAAAAAGCCGCCCTGAACGACCGAGACGGCTTTTTATTTTGGCGTTAAATTTCTCTTGGTTTTGTCTAACGAATCAACGTGGCGACGATGGCGGACATGCCGCCCATAAACGCGAGGGCGGCGGCGTAGAAAGCGATAAGGGCGGCATTGCTGACGGTCGCGCCGCTGTTCTTTAACTCCACAAATTCCTTGCTATACGCGCTGAAACACGCTTGCGCCTCGCTTTTAACCACGTCGCGAATCTTTTTGCAACCGATGTTAATTTCCTCGCTAACTTGGCTTTTCACTAAATTCTTAATCCCGTCCATCGCATCCAGAACCGTTTTTTCGACGCCGCGTCCGCGTCCTCGCCAATTTTTTTCTGCGTCTGATGAAGTCCGCTCCGAAATTCCAAGAGTGCGTTTTTTTGCTCTTCCAACAACTTATCCACGATGAGTTTGAACGCGGTCGGCAACACCATTACCGGGTCGTCGGCGCGGATTATCTGTTGATTGTTTTTCGAGACCGAAGCGATAATCGCTTCGGTCAATTTTTTCACCTCGTCGTCGGTCATTGCGAAATCTCCTCGATGTTGTCGAGCAAATCCCACAGCGTCCGTTTCGCCATCACTAACCGTTGCCGTTCCATAATGTTCAGGTTTTTGTCGGCGAGACATTGCTCGAACGCGCGGCTTGACTTGAACATCGCGGCTACGTCGTGTTTCATCAGCGCCGACCATTCCGGCATTTTCACGATGCCGGCGAGACGGGCGGCATTGTCCTTAAAAACTGCGGTTTTCTCGAACTCCGAATAGCAATCCATACCGCCGTCCAAAACCATTGCGCCGAGAAACGGATTGAGCCACGCATCGCGCGTCGGGGAAAAATTTGGCGACGGCATCGAAACAAATCATCTCATCGTCGTTTTTAATTCGCCGCCGCCGCTAATCGGCAGGTGGATGAAAAACTCATTTTTCGGCATTTTTCGCTTCTTGTGAGGGGTCTGTTAGTCAACCACACGGGCAGTTAAACGTCGAAATATCTCCTCGTGATTTTCCGGCAAGTTGCCGGAGTTGAGGTCAATCGGCGGCGGCGGCACGGCGACGACCGGTTGGCGCACGGGCTTCTGGACGCTTGCCCTGCCGGCGTCGTTCGCCCGCGTTCGGAACTCCGCCATTCGTTCTTGTATTGACCGTGTTTCGCCGTCCGCGTCGGTCGGTAGTGCCGATACCGGCGCGGGTGTTGGTGGTGGCGTTGCCACCAGTGGCAACGTTTTTTCTTTTGGTGTCGATAAATCTTTTTGTTGCTCCGCTTCACGACCACGAAAGGAAAGTAAATGGGTAAGACGAAATCCGCCGAGCAAGGGCAAACCCGTAAGACCAATCCGGCGTTTCGCGTTTATGCGACGCCGGAAGAGCGGGCGCAAATCATCGCCACGGCGAAAACGTGTCATCTGTCGGTGTCGGCGTTGTTGCGGAATTTGGGTGTGGGCTATGCGCCGGCGTCGTGGCTTGATACCGAAGCGGTGGAAAACTTGCGGCAAGCAATCGCCGAGCAGGGGCGTCTCGCTTGTTGAAGATGTGGCTGACCGACCGCAAGAAATACGACGACGCGACAATGTGGACGATGAGAAAATTGTCCGAAGAGTTGACCGCCTCGCAAAAAGAAATCCGCGAAATCGTCGCGGTCGTTCTCGCCGACACGCGGCGAAAGAAAGGAGGACGGTAGCCGTGAGCGCGACGAATGACACGCCGATTGACGACTTGTTCGCGCAGATTGAGCGCGAGGAGAGAGCGGCGCGGGAAAAGGTCAACGAGAGCGCGGCTAAACACCGCGAGGAATTGGCGGCGTATCAAGAGAAATGCCGGGTGGAATATCGGGCGGAACTCGCGGCGATAGCGGCACGAATGAAAAAGTATGACGAAGCGAACCGGGCAAAAATCGCGGAGTGGGAAAAGAAGCGCGGCGGCGTAAAGACGCCGTCGCCGGCATAAAAATTTAGGAGAGCGAGAAAAAAAAATAAAAATTTAATTTGACAACCGCGTTTGCCGCTGTATATTGTAACACGATACAAACAAAGCACTTATTTTTTCGGGGCGAGAGTGCAAAACAAACGCGACTGTCAAATTCCGGCAAATTATGCCGGAAAACTCAAATAACAAAGGAGAAAACGATGACTGCACAAAACGACGAAACGACTTTGGCAAACGAGCAAGCGAGCGCCGGATACGCCACTTTGAAAGAAATCGCGGACGCGGTGTTTGAGAACATTTGCTTTGGCGGCGAGGACTGGAAGAGTTTTTTACGCACTCTTGGCGGCGCGTGGAATTTTTCTTGTCCGCAAATCTACCTCATTCACGCGCAACGCCCCGGATTGTGGGAGTATCTGTTTGCCAAACGCGCGTTTGAGACCAACAAATGGGTGCTGAAAGATAAGGCGGAAGGGGTGGTGTTGCCGTGTGCAACCACCGATAAAGACGGCGAGGACATCGCCGTGTTATGGGCGGTTTTTGACGTTAAAGATTTTGTCTCCACTGACCCAGAGGATATGACAATCGGGACGTGGACGGTGAATCCCGGCGAATATCCCGCCGCCATTAGCGCGTTGGATAACGAATTTCGCGGCGAAGTGGGTAAATTTGTCCACAACGGCACGCTCGCGGACTACATCGAAAAACTGACCGCCGCGGTCGCGGACAAAGCGTTCGATTATGAATGGCGATACGCCGACCACGAGGACATCGAAAACCTGCGGCTTGAATACGGCGACGACGTGAAACTGCTCTTTTTGGACTGCAAGCCCGACGACCTCACGATAGATTATTTGGTGAAACATAATTTGACCGACGCGCCGGACGACGAGGACGCGGACGCGATTGTCGATGAATATAGGGACAAGTTAAAAGCGATGAAACGCGCCGCGCCGGTCATACTCGGCCACATCAAAGACAGAGCGCGATTCCTCCGCGACAGTGTGGCTTACGCCGTGTTGCACCGGCTTGAATTGGACACGAGCAAATACACTGCCGAAGTTTTTAACAACATCATTCTGGACTTCGATTCGCAGGACTTCATCGAAAAGTGCGTGGTCGGCTTGGCGCGGCGAATTTTCAAGGTTTTATTCGGGCTTAACAATAGCACCATCGCGCGAGTAGCGGCGGATTTGCCGAGTGAGGATGCCCCGACCGCCGCCGCGTATGGATTGGAAGCCACCCGCGAGAGAAGTTGTCTCAAACCATTTGGTTATCCGGGCACTTGTCGAACGACGGAGGAAATTCCGACCGGCTATAACAACGAGGATTTTTGCTTCGACAACGAATGGAAGGTAGAAATGGAGCGACTCCAGAATGACGAAGAGGTCTATTCAGATTTTAACAACACCGGTTTTTACATCAAAAGTTAATCGTTCATTAAAACGGAGGTGAGTTATGAAACGGGAATCACGAGCAAGACAAGACAACGACAATGATTATGCCGACGGTGGTTTGTTTGGCGCAGAATTAACCGCCACCGTTTCTTTGGCATCCGAAAAACTTCCCTCCAACGTGCCGGTGAATGAGCCACCGGCACAAACGTCCGCACCGTTGCTCCTGCTTCGGGTCGGTGATTTTTACGAAATGCGCGGCGAGGACGCGGAAATCGGCGCGATGGTCTTGGACTTGATGCTCACCACTCGCGCACGCTCGCCGATGGTGAGTTTTCCGGCGCGGGCGTTTGATGAGAACGTTAAAAGACTCCGCGATGCCGGTTATTTAGTCGCCACCGCCGAACGAGCGCCAACCGCGCCGGTGGCGGCACAACCGCCAATTGAGATTGGCGGCGAGAGTTATCCCGTCGATGCTATCGCGGCAACGATAATTCACCGCAATAACGCAGGGGACAAGCGTTTCGACCGGTCAGTCGTTAAATGGGCAAACACGAATTACGCCGTTGGCGAACAGACCGCCGACGATTACTACGCTCTCGTCAAGACGACGCGCGATTTATCGTCCGCCGTGATTAACACCCACGTGCAAGCGGCGGAACGCGCCGCCGCCGAACGACCGGCGCAAGCGACAACCGCACCGGCGCAAGCCGATTTACCGTCGATAGGCGAATTTATGGCGGCAGAACAAGCCGACATTGACGCGGAAGACGAAGCGGAAGCCAAACTTGAAAGCGTGTTCGTCGAGAACGCGATAAACCGGCAAGCGCAAACGGCGGCACCGGCGCAAGACGATTTATTCGCCGACAACCGCGAGGAAATAGCGGCGGCGATGGACATTGCGCCGGAGAAACTCACGACGGCGATGACACCGGCAGAGCCGGACGTGCCGGAGGCGTCGAATTACCGCATCACCGACGACCGGCTCGGCGAATACACTCCGAAAGAACGATACGAGAACAACCGTGATGAGATTAAGACGTTGAAATTGCTTGAAAGCGAAAATCGTCCCGCGACGCCGGAAGAGCAAGCGACGCTCGCGAAATTCACCGGTTGGGGCGCTCTATCCGAACAGGTCTTCGGCGAGAACCGGCAAGGGAAGTGGGAACGCGAAGCCAATCAAGAAATGAAAGATTTGCTTACGCCGGAAGAATACCAAGCGGCGGAATCGTCATCGCTCAACGCGCACTACACGTCGCCGACCGTGATTAAAGCGATGTGGAATAAAATCGCGGAAATGGGCTTTGAGCGCGGCAACGTGCTTGAACCGTCAATGGGCGCGGGAAACTTCTTTGGGCTTGCGCCGGAAAAGATTGCGGCAAACGCTTCTTTCTTTGGCGTCGAACTTGATTCGCTGACCGGGCGCATCGCGCAAAAACTTTACCCCAAAACAAACATTGAAATCACCGGCTACGAAAAGACCGCGCCGAACAGCGGTTTTTACGACGTGGCGATTGGCAACGTGCCGTTTGGCAGTTACAAAATTTACGACCCGCAATACGAAAAAAACAAATTTCTCATCCACGACTATTTCTTCGCAAAAACACTTGACCAAGTGCGTCCAAATGGCGTCGTCGCGTTTGTTACGAGCAAAGGCACGATGGATAAGAACGACCGCAAGGTGCGGCAATACCTTATGGAACGCGCCAAACTGCTTGGCGCGATTCGCCTACCGAGCAATGCGTTTGCGGTGAACGCCGGAACGCAAGTCACCACCGACATTATCTTTTTGCAGAAGCGGGAAACGCTTGCGATTTTATCGCCAAAAATGGTGGAGAATCCCGCCTACGACCAAAATAAAGACGCGAAAAATGAAGACGAGAACGGGAACGAAATCCCGCGATACATCGCTGAAAACGCCGGCAACGTGAAAGTCGGCGTCAAAATGATTGCCAACCCCGCGTATGACAAAACGAAAAAAGCCGGGGAGAATGTCGATGCGAACGGCGCGAAAATCCCAGAATTTCTCGGTAGCGAAGACATCGTGGAACGGGACTGGGTAAATCTGTCGTCCATCACCGACGTGAACGGCGAAGAAATCCCGCTTAATCCGTATTTCGTCGAACACCCGGAAATGATTCTCGGCACGATGAGCAATCACGGAAAAATGCGTGCCGGTGAAGAAACGACGTGCAATCCCATTCCGGGCGCAAACCTCGCCGACCAATTAACCGGCGCGATGGCGCACATTGAGGGCGACATCCGGCATATCGCCGACCGCGACGCCGACAACGCGAATACGGAAACCGCAAACAAAAAACCGGTCGCGCCGGAAGAATACATTCCCGCGACGCGGGAAGTTAAGCCGTTTACGCACGTTATCAGAAATGGCAATGTTTATTTCCGCGAAGATTCGCGGATGCGGAAAATTCGGTTTGTCGCAATATGAAACTGCCGACGAGTATTTGTCCGGGAACGTGCGGCACAAATTACGGGTCGCGAAAGCCCGCGCCGCAGAAGAACCGAAATACCAATCCAACGTGGCGGCGTTGGAAAAAGTGCAACCACAAGACATAGCCGCCGAAGACATCGCCATCCAATTAGGCGCGACGTGGATTCCGGTCGAACACGTTAATCAATTCATTTATGACACTTTCAAAATTCCGGCGTATCGGCGCGGCAACGACCCCAGAGCGCACATCTTTGCCGAATACGAGGGACGGTCGGTCAAAGGTAAATGGGAAATCAACAATAAGAGCCAAATAGACAATTCGTCCGAGTTTGGCACGGAACGGATGGACGCCTGCAAAATACTTGAAGCGACATTGAATCTATCACAAGTCACCGTCAGCAAACCCGACCCCAACGACCCGAACGGAAAGAAAACCGTCGTCGATGAACAGGCGACCAAAGTTGCGCGCGACAAGCAAGACGCAATTAAACGCGCCTTTACCGAATGGGTCTATGAAGACGCCAATGCCGTCGCCCGCGAGGAAATGACTCGAATTTACAACGAGAAATTCAACGCCGTTCGCCCCCGGGAATTTAACGGTGAACACATCACGTTCCGCGGAATGAGCGAGAACGTAACGTTGCGGCCACACCAGTTGAACGCGATTGCGCGGGTGATTTACGGCGGCAACACCTTGCTCGCGCACGAAGTCGGCGCGGGCAAGACATTCTCAATGGTGGCGGGGGCAATGGAGAGCAAGCGAATTGGCTTGTGCCGGAAAAGTTTGATTGCCGTGCCGAAACATCTTGTCGGACAAACGGCGGGAGAATTTTTACGTCTCTACCCGGACGCGAACATTCTTGTCGCCACCGAGAGGGACTTTGAAAAAAGCAATCGCAAGAAATTCTGCGCCCGCATCAACGCAGAGAACTACGACGCGGTGATTATGGGGCACACGCAATTGGAGAGATTGAAACTGTCGGCGGAACGGCAGATAGAACACTTCAACCGGGAACTCGCCGATTTTGAATCCGCGCTCAAAGCGGAAAACCAATTGGGCAGAGGCAAAGACCGCCACACGGTCAAGGAAATCCAGAACGCTGTTAAACGCCTCAAAGCGAAATTGGAGAAACTTAATGACGCCCTGAACAAAAAGAACGACGAGACGATTGATTTTGAATTGCTCGGCGTGGACAAATTGTTTATCGACGAAGCGCATTATTTCAAGAATTTGGGCATACAGACCAAAATTAAGAATTTGTCGATGTCGAACTCGCAACGCGCCGACGACCTCTATATGAAATGCCGGTGGCTCGACGAAACGACCGACAGCAAGGGCGTGGTGTTTGCGACCGGGACGCCGGTCAGCAATTCGATGGCGGAACTCTATGTGATGATGAAATATCTTTATCGCGAGAAAATCGAAAAAATGGATTTGGCGCATTTCGATTCTTGGGCGGCGGTTTTCGGCGAGATGACCACCGACTTTGAAGTTACCGTCGCCAACCAATTTAAGCAAAGAACGCGCTTTGCGAAATTTAACAACCTGCCGGAGTTAATAACGCTGTGCCGCGAATTTACCGACATCAAGATGGCGGAAGAGTTGAACTTGCCCGTGCCGGCAGTCGTCCCGCACCTTGAAAAAATTACCCGCTCCGAGACGCAAGTGAGAATAATGCAGTCAATTGTTGAGCGTGCCGGCGCGGTAAGTCGAAGAGAGGTTGAACCCACCGAAGACAATATGTTGAAAATCTCCACCGACGCGCGGCGGATGGCGCTCGACCAACGGCTCATTGAACCGTTAGCCCCCGACGAGGAGAACGGCAAAATCAATAGTTGCGTCAAGAACGTCGTGGACGTGTATAAAAAGAAAGTGTTCGACAAGACCGGCGCGGAAATTGAGCGTCCGACGCAATTGGTGTTTTGCGATTTGTCCACGCCGAAAACGGACGGCTCGTTCAACGTCTATGACGACATCAGGGACAAACTCATCGCGAGCGGCATCCCCGAAAAGGAAATCGCCTACATCCACCACGCGAAAAACGACGAGCAAAAAAAGGCGTTATTCAAGCAAGTCAATGCCGGCAAAATCCGTGTGTTGCTCGGCTCGACAGAGAAAATGGGGGCGGGAACGAACGTGCAAACCCGCCTTGTCGCCGTCCACCACATTGATTGTCCGTGGCGACCTTCCGACTTAACTCAACGCAACGGTCGGATTATCCGTCCGGGAAATCTGAATCCCGAAATCCATATTTTCAACTACATCACGCAAGAAACGTTCGACGCCTATCAATATCAATTGCTGACGACGAAGCAGAAATTCATTAGCCAAGTGTTCAATAGCAAAGGGCTGACGCGCACGGCGGAAGACGTGGACGCGCAATCTATGACCTTTGCGGAAATCTCCGCGATAGCGAGCGGCAATCCGTTGCGGATTGAGCAATTGCGCCTCGACACGCGCGTCAAGGAGTTGAATTTGCTCCGCGCCCACCACATCAAAAGCAAGAGCGCCAACAAAACCCTGATTGAAAAAACGTTGCCCGCGGAAATCGACAAACTGACCGGGACTTTGGCGAATTGCGAAAAGGACTTGGCGCAAATTCCGCCGATAGTCGATAATTTCGCGCCGATAGAAATCGGCGGTAAAAAATTCAATTTCAAAGAGGAGTTGAAAGACGCCGGTGAACGCATTATTCAAACTTGCCAAAGCGGCAAGGCGGTTCACAGTGAAATCCCGCTCGGCGAGTATCGCGGCTTGAAAATGACTCTGTCTTTCAGCCCGGATATGTTCGGCGGTGGCGGGTATCAGATTCGTTTGACCGGTAACAACAAATACTTCGTCGGTCTCGGCACGAGCGCGACGGGAAACATCACCCGTATCAACAACGAACTTGACCGCATCCCGGAAACGATTGAGAAAATCAAACAGAACATCGAGAGCAAGCAAAATCAAATAAAGAACTTGATGGCGTCGCGCGACAAACCGTTTTTCTACGAAGCCGAATTGCAAGAAAAATCCGCCCAACTTGCAGACGTGAACCGACAGTTACTCGCCGCCGACAAGAAGCAAGAACCGGGATTGCCGCCGCGGGAATCCGCGTTCACACCGCTTAATCCGCAAGATTTAGCCGCTGGCGAAAAGCGCTACCAACTGGTTACCGACGCGAACGGGAAAGAATACTACCAATTTGCCCATCGCGATGATGAGGGCAACCCGTTTTATTGCGAAGCGCCGACGCTTGACGAATGTCGCCACGCTTGCGACGTGTGGACGGTAACGAAATACCTTGACGGCAAAGTGGAAAACCCTAACCCGTTGGTAAAAGAATTTGTCGAGCAGACGAAGGCAATTCGCGAAGCCGCGAGCGAGGAACTCGCCAAGAAATGGGGACTTCCTTGCGAACAAACAAGCGAGCAAACCGCGCCGCCGCGCCGCCCGCGCGTCCAAATCATCGAACGCGGTAAAGTGGTCGGTGCGTCGCGCTAATTCTTTTGGTGATTTTTCTTTTGGCGTCGGGAAAAAACGGTGAAAAACAAAGAGCGCGACGGCGAGATTTTTATGTTCGGCGTGTTGGTCGAAAAAGCGTATAAGCGCGGCACGGACGCCGACCGCTCTACGATTAAACGTTGGGCGGCGGAACATCTTACCGAACTCCGCCACCGGCAACTCGTCGCCACCGGCTTGGTGCGGTTAGACCGCAAACGCGCGGCGCTACTGCAAGAAACACCGCTGTTTCCCGCAACGGAATAAACGAATGAAATTGAATTGACGCGGCGTTACGGGTAAAATGCCGATGTAATTTCTGACCACTTTTAGAACAAGGAGAAAACAATGCCTACCACTTTAACCGCGCCGCGAGAACTTCCGGCAACGTTCGACGATGACGACGACGATGACAATCCGGTCGTTTATCCGCGCAGTAAAATCGGCGAAATCCGCCGAGATTTTTTCCGCAAATGCCAAGACGCCGCGTATGCCGCTCTCGAACGCGGCGATACAAAAGCGTTTGATGAACTCACCGCTCCAATCCCTGAACCGGCGGGGTGCGCTTATGTTTACGCGAAAATGTTTGGCAAAGACGCATTGCTTGCAACCGGCGCCGACCTGACGCTTGCCGATGAAAAATATGGCGAGGGGTGGCTTGAACAATTTACCGGTGAAACTTATTTAGACCGTATTTTTGGGAAAGGGTGGGCAGATGAACCTGCATACAAGTAAAGCAATAATCGCCGAGCCCAAAACGGTGAAAAAAGAAGTCGCGCCGGTGAAGCGCGACGCGGGAATGTCGCGGTAATTTTTGGCATTTTTCTTTTGGCGTTAAAAATGATAGCCGAACACATCACGATGAAGAGCGCCGCCAAGAGCAGTATCGGGCGGTTGGTGGACTACCTCACCGACAAACAAAACAAACAGTCGCGCGTCGCCGAAATGTGGGCGAGAAATTGCGTCGCGGCGATTGCCGGCGAAGACCTCATCACCGGCGACGAAACTGAAATTGCCGACGAAATCAACGATATTGCGCAAGAGATGGAAATGACGCAACTGCAAAACTCCCGCGCCAAAGACGACAAGACGTATCACCTCGTTATTTCATTCCCGCCCGGCGAAGAGCCGACAATTGATAACCTGCAAGAAATCGAACGTTCCTACTGCGCGTCGCTCGGCTTTGCCGAACACCAACGGCTTGCCGTCGTTCACCGCGACACCGATTGTTTGCACTTGCATCTCGCGATTAACAAAATCCACCCGAAAAAACTGACCATCAACACGCCGGTAAAGGACTATTACAAGTTGATGAAAACCTCGGCGACGTTAGAAAAATCTTTGGGCTTTACCCAGACCAATCACGAAGCGCGTCCGGGTAATCCGGCAATCACTGCCAGCGAAAACAAAATTGCCAAAGCCGAGCATTTCGGCGCTGAAACTCTGGCGACGTGGATTAAGACCAATTGCGCGGAGAAAATCGCCGCGGCGACGACGTGGGACGAACTGCACCGCGTTTGCGCGGAAAATGGTTTGACCGCCAAATTGCACGGCAACGGATTGGTGTTTCAGGAAACCAACGCGGATAAAGGCATCGCCGTTAAAGCAAGCACCATCAGCCGCGAATTTTCAAAGGCGAAATTCGAGAAAAAACTCGGCGCGTTTATCGCGCCGGCGACGATAGATAATTCGCTCCCAACAACGGATAGTCCGCTCCAAGCGGATAGTCCGCAGGTCGCGCCGGTGGCGCGAGCGGAAAAAGAAGTTGACGCCAAAGAAAAGACGCCGCAACGCTACACCAAGACCCCGCCGAACGCCGGGCTGTTTGCGCAATATCAGCAAACGTTTGCCGCCGCCAAAACCGCTTACGCCGCCGCGAAAGAAGAACTCGACGCTTTCCGCGCCGATGAAATTCGACAAATCAACGAGAAATACCAACGCGAGCGCGGACAGACCAATCGACTATTAAACCGGCGCTTGCGAACGGTGGCGTTACAGACGGAAATCACGAAATATCGCGCCGAGTTGCGGGAAAAATATCACGTCGGCGGTTATCTTGAATGGTTGCAGAATCAAGCCAAAAACGGCAACGAAGACGCTTTGCAATCGCTCCGCAAACGCGCGTTTGCGTTGGTGAAACGCGCCAATTTTGTGCGCGGCGAGCGCGAGGAAATCGACCGCAAAATCAAAAACACGCAGGACAAAATCGAACTGTTGCAAAAGGACGGCGACAAAGAATCGGCAAAATGGGAACTGAAGCGGCTAAACGAGCAACTTGACGACCTACGCCAAAAAGAAAATGAACTGAATATGCGCCGTAACATCGAAACGTTTGAGCGGCAAATTGCGTCCGGCATTTTGGCAAAATCGGCGACGGATAATTTGCAAAAAGAAGTGGCGCGGTTGCGCGAGGAATTGGCGAAAATCGACACCGTAACCAAGCAAGGGACGCTCATTTGTCGCGTCGGCAACGAGGTCATCCGCGACCGGCGCGACGAATTTTTCGCCACGCAAGACCTCAGTCAAGACAATGCGATAATGTTTCTGAAAATGGCGCAGTCGCGTTTCGGCGACAAATTAGACGTTAAAGGCGACGAGGAATTTAAGGACAAAATGGTCGCCGCCGCGGTCGCCGGAAAACTCAACATCACCTTTAAGGATGAGGCGTTGGAAGAAGAACGTCGCCAACTGCTAAACGCTCCGGCAACGCTTAATTCTCTCGCCAAAGTTTTGGAAACGGGGAAAAGTATCGCCGTAAAAAATGACGCCATCGGCGAAATTTTTATTGACGCGGGAAAAACCGGCAAAGGCGGATTTGGCTTGAAACACATAATAGAGGGTCGGCATACCAAAGATGGGCTGTCAGAAAACGACATAACCGCGCTACTCTATCTTGTGACCGATGCCGCCAGGAATGGCAAGATGAACAAAGAATTGGTCAAAAGTGACGGCAAATACGGATTCGAGAAAAACGGAGTTATTGCCATCGTCAGCAAAACTCGTAACGGCGTGGACGAGCGGTTTGTAATCACCGGATATGGGATTAGAGACAAACAAGAAGAATTAACCGATGCCATAAGAACGGTGAGCGCTCAATATGACTACACACCAGAGTTCTCCGGTTTCCGAAATCAGGTGGGAGCGGTTATTTCCTCTCTCGGTAATGTATCGCACGAATCCTCAATTGTCAAGGAAAATGCCATTCAACAGACGCCAAAAGAAAAAGCCGCCGAGAAACTACCGGAAAAATTGCGCGGCAATGATTTTTCACGCTGAAACCAATAAACGTAAGCGGCAAAAAACAATTCGTCGTTTCTTGTGAAACCGCGTGAGAAACATTTTTAGTCCCACAGCCAGACCGGACGCGCCGCGCCGGTGATGCCCGCTTCGTTCTGAACGCCGAAGTAACGCGCGTCCCACGACTGCGGCGAGTAGTCGGACATCAACAGCACTTCGCCACCGGCGAGGCGATAATCGCGCAACACGGCGGCTTGTAGCGGGCGTCCCGCCCCGTCGAACGCTCGCGGCTGACTGTTGGGCAAGCGATGACCGTTCACCGTTACGCCGGTCGCGTCAATCGTTACCACGTCGCCGCTCGTTGCCACTAACTTTTTCAGCAAATAATCGCCGCGCTTGAAATAGCCGCGGACTTGTGCTTCGCGAAAAATCTCCGCGTCGGGCGGCGCAAAAAACACCAACTCGCCGCTCGCCGGTGAACGCTCAATCAACCGGTAAATCCCGCGCGGAAATGACGGCGACTTGTTAGTGTGCCAATTGAAAACGTAGAATGCGCATAAAGTAATGAGAAGCGCCGCGACGACGCCGCCGAGAACGCGCATCAAAAAACGTCGGTAACCGGCGCAATTGTCCGGGCGCGACACCGCTTCGCGTGTCGCCACCACCGGCACGATTGAATTACTCATTTTTTGTCTTTTTGCGCGTTACAGAAATTGACGATAAAAATTATTCTCAAATTGAGCGGACGCGATGTTTTCGTAAAATCCCGCGTCGGCTTTTAACCGTTACGAAAGGAGAAAACAATGACCGCCATCGCAGAAGCATATCGCGAACAAGAAGCACCGGATTTAACCGCCGAAGAAATCGAAGCCCTTGTGCAGAACGCCGTGAAAAAATATCTGTCGCCGGAGGCGCTTGCCTACACTAATTGTAACAAACCGTATTTGCAAGGACGGACGCGAACGTTCACCCTTAACGAAATGTGCGCGTTGAAAAAAGCCATTACTTTGACCGATGGCGAAGAATACGAAACCTTACACCATCTTTGCCCGGTGCTTCCCGATTGGATTAAAGGGATGAAAGATTTCTTCGGCAAAGAATGGGTGCTTGATTATGACGGCGATTTTACCGCCACTGAAATTAAATACGGAAAGGACTGGTTAGAAAAATGACTGCTAAAAAAAACAAAAATAGATTGTGGGATGCCATTGACTACAACGTTTTTAGTGTTGGTCAGGCAAACAGCACTAATGCGGCGGATGAACTAAAAGTCGCTAATGATGAATTTGCGAAATCGCTTAAAGATTTCACTGCTGGCAATTCCGACAACCTTTTGCGTTTGATTGCCGTTGGTTATGGCGTATTGAACAGTCAAACACAATTGATGTCCACTGATGACGACCGCGCAAAAGTCGCCGCCGTGCAGAAAAATTATTTGGCGTTGCTTGGCACAGCCAAACAAATGGTGAAAGACGGTTTCGCTTATATCAAAAGCACCATCGACACGACCGACGCTAAAAATGATTACGCCGTTTTGCCCAAAAATCGCGGTATAACGCAAATCAATTCATTCATCGAACTGATGAAAGAATGTTCGGTCGGACAACCCGAAAACGTTAAAGCCGGATACGACGCAATGATTGAACTCGGCAATAAAACGTTGCGCCTCGCGAAAGAAAAACATCGCGAAATCGCTAAAAATTATGAGCCGCAAATTAAGCAATACTTCAAACAAAATCTTGCCGATATGGACAAAGAATTGCGCGATATCGGTTTTTCACGCGGCGGCTTTTCACGATAAAATCCCTGCGGCGGGGGCGCTTTCCTCACTTGCTTCTTTGCCCTTCTTCTCGCTTACTTCGCTCGCCTCGTTGCTAACTCCTTCGTCGCTTTTATCCGTCTTCCCCTCGCTAATTTTTTCGATTTTGTCCGTTTCTTTGGGGGCGGGAAGTTTCGCTCGCGCTAAAAAAATCCGGTCTTGGAAATACAGCGGTTGTTTGCCGTAAATCGGCGCAAAGCCCGCCACTTTCACCACCATATCGCCCGCTTCGACAATATCCCCCGCTTGATTCTTTTTCGCGCCCGGAAGCGTCATCGTCTCGTCCGGCGTCAGCAACGGGCGTTGCGTCAGGTTGATACTCTTGTTGACCGAATCGTTGAATATCGCTATCCGCTTGCCGGACGTTTGGTAATGCTCTTCTTTGACCGTCGTCGTGCCAAGCATATCCGACAAATACTTCGCCGTTTCAAAGCGATTCGGCGGAAACGCCACTTGCACGTGGCAATTCGACGTAATGGATTCGTCCTTGCCGTAACGCTCATACAACTGCGACAAGTCCTGCGTGATTAAATACGCCTTAATGCCGTAGCCACCGATAAACGCTAAACCGCTCGCAATTTGCGGCAGTTTGCCGAACGACGGAAACTCGTCCATCATCATCAGCAAGCGATGCTTCGCGCTCATTGCCGTGCGTCCGTCTGTAAATTGCAACGCCTCCCGCGTCGTGGATTTCGTCAGAAACCAATTGATGAAAATCCGCAACAACGGGCAAAGCCGGTCTTTGTTGTCCGGCGTGGTGATGAGGTAAAGCGACACCGGCGAAACGTAATTCATTAAGTCGGCGATACTGAAACCCGATGACGCCGTGTTTTTCGCGGTCGTCGGGTCGCGGTAAAGTTCGAGAAATGATTGCGCGGTGGAAATCACGCTTCCGCGTTCGTTGTCCGGCTTGTCCATAATTTTTTGCGCCGACGAGCCGACGACCGGATGGACAAGCGGCTTATCGCCGCTCTTGCCGTGATGGGGATAAGTTTTCATTTCTTCAAATAGCGCGGCGACCGGTTTGTCCGGGTTGGCGAGCATCCGGTCAAGCGCGGTTAGCGTCGCTTCGGTGGGGTGTTCTTTTTCCTCTGGCGTCTTGTCTTTATCATCTTTTTCTTGTTCGCATTTACGCTTGTAGAGCAAGTGCATTATGCAACCGGTGAGCAGGTCGTTTGCCGTCCGCGCCCAATGGTCGTCAAGCCCTTTGCCGGCAGGGTCAACGATAATCCGCGACAAATCCGACACGTCGGCAAATTCGTATTCCGTGCCGATACGGATTTCGTCAAACGGATTCCATTTTGCGCTACCGTTCGGATTGCCCGGCTCAAAGCGAATGACTTTGTTTTTAGCGTGTTCTTGCCGCCAACCGGCAGTCAACTCCCAGAGTTCACCTTTGAGGTCGGCGACAATCGCGCTGTGTTGCCACGAGAGTAACGTCGGTAAGACCAAGCCAACGCCCTTGCCGCTTCGGGTCGGCGCGAAACAAAGAACGTGCGCCGGACCCGAATCGCGCAAGTAGTGAATCTTGCCGCGCTTGTCTTTCCACGCGCCGACATACACGCCGTCGGCGTTATCGAGCAATCCGGCGCGGCGGACTTCTTCTTCGTTAGCCCAATGCGCCGAGCCGTGCAAAATGGCGTTGCCTCGCGCCGACTGTTTCGCGATATGACTGGCAATCATAAAAATAAAAGTGCCGCCACCGGCGACGGCAACACCGAGTATCGCGGACAAATGCAACGGTTCGGTCAGCGTCGGGACGCTATACCATTTGATTATCCACACGACAATCATCGCGGGGAAATACCACCCGGAAACGTTAAAGCCGAGCGCGGCATCGTAACCGCACGTCCGCGCAAAATACTGCGTCGCGACGACAAAACCCGCCGTAAAACTAAAAAGAATGACGGCGATAGTCATTCGCCGCCACTTTCGCGCCTGTTCGCCGCTCTCACCGATTTGATTGTTCAGTTCGTTTATTTTTTATCCGCCGCCATTGTTGCGAATAAACTCGGCTTATTCTCGCTGATTACCGATTGGCAAAAAAATTCATCAATTGCCGTTAAAGTTTTTCGCGGCGCGTCCGCTAATGAAGACAATTTGTTTTCTCAACTGTTTTCCAACACGTTAAATCACGGAGGATGAAAAATGCTTAACGCTATCGCCGGCGCCGAAAATTACGGTTTATATTCAACCGCTTTTCGCGGCGCGTCTCTCCCGCACGGCGCGGCGGCGACCGCCAACGGCAATTTATCCTTATACGCCGACAGCGTCGAAATTTCCGCCGCCGCGCAACAATGGGTCGCCGAACACGACGCGGCGCCAACCGCCGATTTGCACACCAAAGATGGACGCGCCGAACAAGCGAAAAATTACGACGCGATTCTCGCCGGTTTGCGCGACCAATATGCCGAACCGGAAGCGATGCGCCGCTTCGACGAAATTATGCGCGCCGATGGTTTTGCAGTGAAAGAGGCGCCGCGCCTCACGCTTTCCAACACGATGGGCGGAATGGACGGCGTACTAAGCGAGTTGCTTCGCGCCAACTCCGGTCAACCGCAGTCGTCGTTGACGGCGGTTGCCGACATTTGGGGCGCGGCTATAGACGGACGCCACGAAATCAGCGCCGTTACCAACGCGGTTTATCGCGCCGCCAATTCGCCGGCAATGGAGAAGTTTCTCGACAACTGGCGCAACCGGCAAAACGACGAATTGCAGACGCAAGTTGACTTCGATTTGCGCGAATATCTTGACGCCGCCGACGCCCAAAATAACGCCGCCGCCGGCGTCAGTTCCGATTTGGCGACGCTCGCCGCCGACCTATTGAAACGCGCCGGCGTAACGCTCGCCGAAGGCGGTTATGTCCGGTTTTCGTTTGGCGGCGACGATAGCGGCAATCCGGCGTTAAACGCCTACGTGGTTGGCGGCGGCGAGGGAGCGAGCGAAAGAGTCAACGACTTGGTAGAAAATAGCGGCGCTCTTTATCGGCAATTCAAGCAAGTGAGCGACCAAATTGCTTACGCCGATTTGGCGGAAATAACCGGCTACGACGAAGGCGCGCGGTATTTCACCAATAACCTGAATGAAATGCAGGTAACGACGGGCGGCGAGATTGGACAGGACTATCGCTCGACGACTTACCGGCAAATACGCAATTTCACTTTTGCCGCCGGTCAACCGGACGCGGTGGTGATTAGCGATAATCTCTGGACTGACCGCGTCGGCTATACGTATCAGAAAAAAATCGCCGACGAATTTAATCCGCAGGCGGATACGTTCACGATAAATCTCGTCAATCCGGCTACCGAGTATCTCGACTACAACCGGCAACGCGGCGGCGCCGGCGGTTCCGGCGGTTTTTATGAAAAAGTTGTGGCGCCGTTGGCAAAGGATATGGCGCAGATGATTCGCGGCGCAATGGCAAGCGGCGAAACGGTAAAGTCAACGATGAGCCGCGAAGATATGACCGCGTGGCGCAATGCCGTTACGGCTGATTATCGCGAGCGAATGCCGATGCTGGCGCCGGTTGGTCGCGAGCCGGAACCGGAGGAAGAAGAAGAACTTATTTGGAATGAAACAACCGACCGCGTAAAAGAAAATAACGTCAATGAAGCGGCGGCAAAAAACCGCCGCAACGATTTGACGAATTATTTAATCACGGATTTTCCGGCGGTCGCCGATTTCTCCGCGCAACACGCCAATCAACGCAACAACATCAAGAGTATGGTGCTGGAAGCCGTTTTCGGACGGCAATTTTCCGCCGCTAAAAATTATGGAATTTCTTAGCAAAATTAGAGGAATAAGTTATTAGAGTGGTTCGATAACCGTTAGATTTCAACCTGTAATGCACTTAAAATATTGACGTTACAATGAAAAGAAACTTCGAAAGCGGTCGGGACAGCAAGTTCCTCGGCGAATCTGGAAAACCTGATTTTGTCGAAACGATGCCCCCGATTGCCCATTTTTATTTCGGCGGTTATTGAACAGGTCTATTGATGCGTAGGGAAAAGAAAACCCCAAATTATCGGACTTGCATCGCCTCGCATTCGCGGCACTTATTTCCCAAAAATTGATAAAAAGATAGGTTCTTAATGATATGGCTCTTTCGCATACTACATTTGATAACGTTTTCAGCGTTCGCGTCGCCGGCAGGAGGATGCTATCACACAATTTCTGCGTCGAATAATCCGCTTTCTGACGGTTTTATCCGCCAACCATCGCCGACTCGTATTCCGATTTCGGTCAACACCGTGAGAATAGTTTGCGTTTCTGGCGTAACGCCATTTTTCAATAGCGGCATTATATGCAGAACTATTTCGTCAAACGAAGCGTTTTTTTGCTCGCGCGCCATTCGTCGCAAATAGCTAACAAGATAAAATTTGATGCGCAATTCTAACGGAACTGACGTCTTAAATTTCCGGTTTTTCCGAATAGTAAAAGCGTCAGTTTCTTCGTCATAATCGAAATTGTCAGTCAACAAAGGCGTTAAATCAGAATACTCTTTTTTTAGTAAGTCCAAAAATCCCATTTCCAACCCCGTGAGAATTAACTCGTTATTTATTTGTTCCAACGTTGCGCCGTTGTTTTTGGCAATCACGCCTTCGATGGTCTGCATTACCGCTTTGCCAAAATCCATCCCCAAATTGGCTTTTAGTATTGCCTTCGG
Source organism: Planctomycetales bacterium (assembly GCA_025997475.1). Classification (GTDB taxonomy): domain Bacteria; phylum Planctomycetota; class SZUA-567; order SZUA-567; family SZUA-567; genus MS499-59. Next base: position 13,234 of record BNUQ01000006.1, on the reverse strand, counting down.
ATTGCGAACTTTACGGAAATTGATAATTAACTGTCCCGACAAAACCGTGAACGGATGTTGACGCTTTTTGAAACTGGTCTGTCCATTTTTCTGCGCCACCGCACCGACATATTCAAATCCACAACTTTCCGCCGTCGTGGTTATCAAATGCCAAAACTCGGGGTCTTTATGCGCAAAAACAAATGATAGCCAACGGTCAAATTTTAGCACTCTATACATTTCCCTAATACTTTGCGCAATACGTTGGTTATAGTCATTTTTGGTTTTATCGTGTTCGCCGCCCTCAATTGCCTCCTGCTCATAATCTGTCTCGGTAACATTCAAGTCCAACCACGCATTCCACATCACCGATAAATCTAAATATGGGATATTTTTACCGTAAGGCGGGTCGGTATAAATATAATCAATACTCTCACTATCAATAAATGAAAGGTTTGTCGCTGTTCCCTTCTGTATTTGCGCATTTCTGACGGTTTTTTCATTGATAAAATACTCCATTTCTTGTTTGCCGGCAATAATTCGCTTTACCTTTGTAGCAAAAACGTCAATTATGGGCAGTTCTATTGGCGAGTAAGCCATCCGGTAGCGATAATAAAAACCAAAATGATGCCCGCCTAATCCTTTCCGCTGTGGAGTTTCGTGGAAAGTTAAGTTGCAAACAGTTAGAGTATTGTAGAAAGCCAGTAATAAAGAATCTTTGATGTTTTGATTTTTTATTCTTTTTATCAGATGCTTCAACAGCGACAATTGCGCCAACTGTCTATTTGAAAATAATTCTTTAACGGTTTTTACATCGGAATTTTGGGGTAGTGGCAAGTTTGTTGGTTGTTCGTAGTTACTGATTGCGCGTAACACCTCAGCGTTAGTTTTAGGTTCGATTCGCTCATATTTGATTTTTATATCCGCTAATGCTTCCAATAAAGATGCTTTGCTTGCCGGAGCAATTAACGATTTGGCGATAAAAATAGATAATGGATTCAAGTCAACATGTATTCCATTGCGTCCAGACATTAGTGCTTCGACCAAGGTAATACCGCTACCCCCAAATGGGTCTAATACTAAATCACCTTGTTTGCTAAAATTATTGATATAATCCCGAACTACATTCCACGTTTGCCGCGTAAAATAGGCATTGCAACCGAAATGACGTTTTGCGGCTTGTTTTTTTACCGGAATCTCATTGAGTAGAGGGCGAGTGGCGTAATCAAATGACGGCTGACCGACAACACAGGGAAACGCCGCTTGCGGTTGCGCAATGAAGTTGGTTGACGCAAGCAGTGCCGATAATGCTTGCCAATGTTGCGCGATTTCCGCCAGTCGAAAATATAAAATCGGCTTATCCGTGTCTGCCGTCCGAAACACGGATAACGCTACGCCGTTGCACAACACAAAGTAATTACTCCGAATCTCAGGGTGTGTTGCGTAGCAATAAACTTGCTCGACATTGTCGTCAGCGACGATTTTTTGATTGGGGGCTTTGGCATCCAAGACCCACGCGAAGCGATCGCCGAGTTTTAGCGTATAATCGGGAATCAGTTTAATCGGACGCTTTTTGCTCCCGATTTTTAGAAACGGATGTTGTAGCGTTTTGCTACGAATTATATTTTCTTCGCCATAGCCGAGCGCATTAAGCAACGGCAAAATGAGCCGCTCGCGGACGCTGTCCTCTTTGAACGCGGCATCATCAGCAAGCGCGGTGAAGTTTATGTTGGCAAACAGCGGCGGTGTGGTCATCGAATTCATCTCCTTTGAATTGAAAATGTCACGCATTATACGGCGTTGCGTTATTTTTAGCGAGCGAAATGTTGAATGAGTAATTTTCTGATGCGCTCGTCTTTGATGTATTGCGCAACTTTGGTGAGGTCGGTCAAAAGCGTTGCCATTGTGTAAAGGCGTTTCGGTTGCGTTTCACTTTTCGCCGCCGCCGCGCTAACGCATTGCCCCGCTTGTCCGTCGCGGAGTTCTCTCAACGACAAATTACAGTCGCCGTCATCAGTCGCTTCATCGTCTTTTCCTTTGGCGTCAGAATCAGTTTCGGCGAATAGCGACTTCCACCCCGCCGCGACGGGAACGTGCGTTAAGCACCGGAAATTCCGGTCGCCAACGGCTAACTCCACCGTCGTCTGTTCATAGCGATACGGCGGATAAAACTGCGCGACATACGCCCGCGCGATGAGCGTGTAAATCTTTTGTTCGTCGGTCGAAAGATTGTTGAAATTCGCGGTGCTAATCGTCGGAATAATCGCGTGGTGAGCCGTGATTTTGGAACTGTCGAAAACGCGCCCTTTGATTTTCGCGTCCGCGCCGTTGACCGCCCCGGCAAGGTCGGGATTGGTCGCTGAAATCGCCGCCAACACTTCCGGCGCGTCGGCGTGTTGCTCTTCGCTCAAATACTGACAGTCCGAGCGGTTGTAGGTGATGAGGTGATGTTTCTCGCGCAGGTCTTGCGTGATGCTTTTAACCGCACGCGGTTTCATTTTGTAAAGCCGCGCCGCGTCCGTTTGCAGTTTCAGCAAGTTGTAAGGCAACGCCGCGGGCTTTTGTTTCTCGGCGGTTTTTGTTTCGCGGATTTGCGCCGACGCGCCGCTCACTTCGGCGGCAATCGCGTTCGCTTGCGCTTCGTCGGTCAACCGTCCTTTCTCGTCTTTGGCATCGTTATCCGCGACTTGATACGTCGCCGGAAACGCCAAATTATCCACCGTGAAATTGCCGGTAACGGTGTAGTAAAAACTGGATTTATGGTCGGCGTTCTCGCGGTCGCGCCGCACGACCAAACCCAAAATCGGCGTTTGCACGCGACCGACCGACAACGTGCCACCGGTATAACCGGCTTGCTTCGCCGTCAACGTGTAGAGCCGCGACAGATTGAAACCATAAAATTGGTCGCCGACTTGTCGCGCTAACGCCGACGACGACATTCCGGCAAACTCCGCATTGTCGCGCAAATTCGCCAATGACTTTTTCACTAACGCTGGCGTGTAGTCATTGATGAGAACTCGCTTGACCGGCTTTTTATTTTCGGCGTAAGCCAAAATCTCGTCGATGAGTAATTGTCCCTCCGCGTCTGGGTCGCCGGCGTGGACAAACGAGTCGGCTTTTTTGATAAGTGCGAGAACGTTGTCGAGTTGCTTTAATCGGTGTTCGACAAATTTCTTACTTCTCTCGTCATCTTCATCGCACTTATCGTTGGGGGCTTTGCGCCACGGAATAAAGGAAAACGGCACGTCCGCCAAATTCCACTCGGCGTATTTTTTGTCGTATTCGTGCGGTTCGCACAAGCGTAACATATGACCGAAACACCACGTTACGCAATCGTCGCCGCAATCGTGGTAACCGTCCTTTTCGTTCTTCTTGCCGCCGCCCAATCCATCGGCAATCGCCTGTGCCAACTCCGGCTTCTCCGCAATAAATAAACGCATTGCTCTCTCCATTTTTTAGACGCCAAAAAGAAAAAATTACCGCGACATTCCCGCGTCACCTTTCTTTTTGGTGTCGAAAAATGCCGGTTATCAACGCCAAAAAGAAAATTTTTACCACGACACACCTTTGTCGCGGTCATCGTGGGCGCGATTCTCATCGTGGGCGCGATTCAATTCAAACAGTTCTTCCACCGCCGTTACCCACCGCTCGCCTTGCAACCGCATTAGCGGCACTTGCCCGTTGTTGTCGGAAACCGCCGCCATCAAGTCGTCGCGGTCGGGGCGACTGATTAACGTCCCGACTGAAATTTCGACGACTTGATAGCCGAGTTTCGTGAGCATTGCTTTGGCGTCTTCGCAACGCGGGCAATCCGGTTGCTTCAACATTTCGACAATTCCCATTTTGTTTTTCCTTTATTTGCCGGTCGCCGGAGCGGGCGCGACCGCTTTTTCGATGCGTTCGAGAGCCGCCTTTTCGTCTTTATTCACCTGTTCGAGCGCCGATAATTCTCTTTCCTCTTTAATCTCTTCATCCTTTATTTGGGTCAGCAACGTTTCCATTTGGCTGACCAGCGTTTCGAGTTTCGTCAACGTTCTTTCGCTGTTTTCGATGACGACCGTTTGCTTCCAGAGGTCGTTATCGATTTTGTGATGCGCCCAGAGTTCGGCGGCGAGAACAACGATTAAAAATGCGCCCATCACCGCAAAGATGGATAAATAGACCCGTTTCTCGCGGGAAAATTCGGGTTTCGGCGGCGTGATTGGTTCCGTAGCCATTGCGTTGCCTCCTTTGTGCTGTGCCGCGCTTGCGGCGATGAAAAAAAATAACCGCTTAATTTTTGGGGGTCAAAATTTCTTGCGCGGCGCGGGCTTCACTCGGATTAACGGAAGCGTTGCCGGTTGTGCTTGTGCCGCTTGAAGCCGTGCCGCCAACTTCTTCCTTTTTGGCGTTGCTTTCAGCGGCTTTCGCCATCAATCTTGCCCCTGCCGCACCGCCGAATGCCACGTTTCCAACGTCACTCACGCGCCCTCTCATCGCGCCCACCGCCGACCAAAACGCTTGGGTTATCTTACGACTTCCGCTTTCTCCTAATGGTTGGGTGCTGTTGTAGGCACCTTCTGCGTGCGACGCTCCTCGTTGCGCGCCGCCGATGATGCCGCCAATCATTCCCGCGCCACCGCCACCGCCGTGTCCGCCCGCGATTGATTGCAACATCGGTGGAACTTCTTTGACTAATTCATAGAGCGTAATTGCCGCCATAGTTACTAGGGCGTGTTCACTATAAAATGAGTTGTTAAGGCGTTAGGTAAAAGGTATAAAAGCGGCGGATAAAAATTTTGCCGGAGGTTATCCTGATGAAGCCGCTGACGCAAGAACAGTTCGAAAAAATTAAAGACGTTTTGCCCAAACCCCGCGGCACGGTCAAAACCGACTGTTACAACTTCCTTAACGCGCTTCTCGATATTGCGCAAAACGGCTACAAGTGGCGACGACTGCCCGCGGTCTATGGGCGTTGGCACACGGTTTATATGCGCTTTCGGCGGTGGGAAAAGTCCGGCGTTTTTCCGCGCCTCTTACTGGCGTTGCAAACAGAACTCGGTATCACGGTTGACTTTACCGCGTTGTCGCTCGACAGCACGTGCGTCAAAGTGCATCCTGACGCCGCCGGCGCGCTAAAAAAAACGGACCGCAAGCCATCGGTAAAAGCCACGGTGGACGGAACACGAAAATCCACGCGGTCGTCGCCAACGAAACGATGCCGGTAGCGTTTCATTTATCGGGCGGCAATGTCCACGACGCGCCGGAAGGGCGCAAGTTAATCGCGTCGTTGCCGGAAACAGTTTGCCGTAGTGGTTCGCGGCGGCGGCGGCGAATGTTGATGGACCGGGCGTATGAAGGCGATGAAACCCGTCAACTCGTCCGCGAGCGCAAGATGGTGCCGGTGGTGCCGCCGAAGCGTAACCGCACGAAGCCGTGGCGTTATGACCGCAAACTTTACCGGCGGCGGAACGAGGTGGAGCGTTACTTCCGTAAAATCAAAGGGTTCCGGCGAGTGTTTACCCGCTATGACAAACTTGACACCGTCTATTCCGCCTTCGTTATGTTCACGATGATTTGCGAACTACTACGACAGTTAAAGTGAACACGACCTAATCCATTCGGCGGCTTGCGCGGACGTGAGCGAGAGCAAGTCATACTTTTCGGCAAGGCGATTTAAGCAATATGTGCGCTGTTTGACTTGTTTTACTTTGGCGGTCGCGGCGTATTGGTTAATCCACGCTTGTTGCGCGGTCGCCGAAGTAATCCGAAAGTATTTTTCGCCACTGACAAATTGGTCGGCAAGCGTTTGGCGATAAGCGATGACGGCAGGAATAGTTTCTGCCCATCGGGGAAATTTTCCGCCGCGCAATCCGATAGCGATGTATTGGCAGACAATTTCGGCTTTATTTTTTTTCGGCGAATGGATAGCCGGTAGAAAACTCATAATTTTTGTCGCGAACGCGCCAACGAACGCGCCAGTGACCGGCGGCGAAGCGGGTTTTAGGTTGCGGGTATTGACGGGGTTGATTTGCCATTATCGGGACTCTAAATCGGGACTCTGGCAAAGCAAAAAAACGTCGTCGGCGTGGAAATATACTATACAGTCGTGATATAAAGTGGTAGGTGCGTGGGGGGTCGAACCCCAGACCTATTGATTAAGAGTCAATTGCTCTACCAACTGAGCTACGCACCCGTTTACCAACTCATAAAACGAGGCGCGGATACTATTTACCAAACCTGGCGAGTCAAAGGGGACGCTTGCCCGCGCCGTCGCCGCAAGCAGTCGCGCATTTGTACGAAAAATTCGTCGTAGTCGCCGGAGGCGTAGTCGGGAAACGTCCACGGAAAATGCGTCCACTTGCCGCCGCGATACGAAAGCGTGATTTCCGCATACACGCCGTCGCGCAAATAAAGGCGATGCGAAAAATCCTTACAACTCGCCAGCACCAATTTGTCCAACGCCAAATAGCCCGGGTCGAGATTCACCGGTCGCGGCAACTCGCCGCCGATTTCAGCGCGTAAAATTTTTTCTATGGCGTTGCTTCGCAATTTGCGGTCGGGCAATTCCTCGCGGGCAAACGGCGCGGCGAACGCCAAAAACGCCCGCAAAATCCGCGCTCCGGCTTCGCGCTCGTAATAAGACGTGTAGTGAAACGGATACGCCGGACTGGCCAAAACGATTTCGCCCCATTCGGCGGCCAACGCCGCGCGCGCCGCCGCCAACGCCGGTTCGTCCGCCGCCAAAACCGCGGTGAAAAACAAAGTGCTTTCGGGGAGATGCGCCGTCGCCATCGCGACTCCTTTCGAGCGAGAGTTAAAAGTGGAAAGTTAAAAGTTAAGCAACGGAAATTGAGAATTAGACATCTCTTGTCTTTACTTTCAACTTTCAACTTTTAACTTTCAACTTTTACGCGCTAAACTCTCAACTCTAAACTTATGTCCGACGTTGTGGAAGAAAATTTATCGCCGCCGTCCGCGCCGCAGGAAACCGCCGACGCACTGCGGCGCTTCGCGCAATTCGCGCTTACGGCGGCGTTGGTCGTCGGCTTGGCGGCGTTAGTGATCTCCCGCGAGTTTGTCGTCGCGCCGGTTTTCACGCCGGCGACATTGTCGGCGTTGCCGGTGCCGCGCAATGAACCGTTATCCGTCGTCGCCGCCGCGCCGCACGAAAATCAATTGGACCTTCCCGCCGCCGCCCCCGCCGAAACGGTGCCGCCGCCGATTACCGCGCCGGTTGCCGGAGCGTATGCGGTGATTTATTTGGCGCAACAAGCGTTAGGCATCGTGCGCGACGGCGAATATCTGCGCGTCTATCAACCGGTAAAATTGCCGACCGCCGCCGGCGCAATTCCGGTCGGCGATTATTTTGTGGTGGAGAGCGACGGGCGGTTGCGACTGAATTATCCCTCGCCGGCGGACGCGCAAAAATATCTCGCGGAGCAACGGATTAGCGACGCCGATTACCGGAGCATCGTCGCCGCCGCCGCGCAAAAGAAATTGCCCGCGCAACTCAATCCCATTTTCGGCGCGCCGCTGTATATTGCCGCCGACGCCAATCCGTCCGCCCGCGCGATAACACTGAACGCGCCCGACCTCGCCGAATTATTGAACGCGCTACCGCCCAACGCGCCGGTGCTGATTCGCTGAAAAAAAAATTGTAATTTTTAATTGCTCTTTTTGTAATTCGTAATTTTCAACTCGTAAAACGAAGGAGAAGCGATGCGCATCTTACTGTTAGGTCTGGCACTGTTCACCGGAGGATTTATGGCAAACGCGAACGACGATTTCGCGGTGTTGGTCGGCAAACTGAAACGCGACGACGCGGTGCGCGTCCAACAATTTATGCCGCCCGCCGGCGACATCCCGTATCGCGTCTTTGTCCATTCCGCCAAAATGGCGCCGCTGTTGAAAAATGTTTATACCGCCGACGAAGTCGCGGCGCTCGCGAGCGCCACCGCCACGGCGCGGCGCATCGCCGTCATCAAACATCCGCACGGCAGTTTCATTCAGGCGGCGTCTTTTGAGTCCGCCGACAAAGGCGAAGCCACGCATTACGACGCGGTCTGGGTGCGCGACACGCTGTGGGGCTATTTGGCGCTCCGCGCCGATGACCAACCGTCAGCCCGCGACGTGTTGTTGACGATGCTCGATTATTTGGCGTCGCCCGCGCAAGTGAAACGAATGCGCGCCGCCGTCGCCGCGCCGCAAACGGTAACGGCGGTCGCCGACGAAATGACCGCCGTGCATATCCGCTTCGACGCCTCGTCGCCGACGTTTGACGACGTGTTGGAGGGCGGCAAGCCGCAATTGTGGCATCACAAGCAGAACGACGCGCTCGGTCTGCTCCTTGACCGCGCGCTGACCGCGCTCGCCGACGGCACGTTGACGTTAGACGATTTTACGCCGAAACGCCTGCGCGGCTTGGCGCTGTTGGTCGCGTATTTCGACGCGACGGAATTTTACACGATGGAAGACGCCGGCGCGTGGGAAGAAAAAGCGCGACGCAACACCTCGTCCATCGCGCTCGTTACTTCGGCGCTCGAAAATTTAGCCGGCGCGTTGCGCGACGAGAAATCGCCGCTCGCCGCCGCGTGGCAAACGGTCGCCGAACGGGAAAAATTAACGCCGCTCTTCACGCCGGAAAATTTGGAAAAACTCATCGCCGGCGGCTACGCGACCATTGACCGGCAATTGGAAATCGGCGGCGAATCGCCGGATTATCCCGCAACCGACCCGCGCTATCGCACGGCGGACGCGGCGTTGTTGAACTTGATTTATCCGGCGAAATTGTCGCGCCTGACCTTGGCGCAAAAACAGCGCGTCCTGCAAATCGTCGCGACGCTCGCCGGCGATTACGGGATTAGGCGTTATGTCAACGACGATTATCAGTCGGGGAATTTTTGGTTTCAGAATATCCCGACCGACACGGACGCGCGTTCTTACGCGGAGCGGAAGCGGAGTTTTATCCCCGGCACCGAGGCGCAATGGTTTTTCGATTCGTGGTTCGCGACCGCGGCGTTAATCGTCTATGCCGAGACCAAAGAACCGGCGGATTTGGCGACGGCGACGCGGTTTGCCAACCGCGCGTTCGGGCAATTGACCGGCACGGTCGGCGATAGGGAAGTCGTCGCGGCGGACGGGCAAAAGGCGCCGACGTTCGCCCTGCCGGAAAGTTACAACCACGTCGTCGCGGACGGACGGGTTTTCGTCGCGCCGAGTCCGATTATCCCGCTCAACTGGGCAAAGGCGTCGCTGACGCTGATGCTGAAAGAACTGCAAAAAACAATTAAGAATTAAGAATGCAGAATTAAGAATGTTGGAGTTTGATTTTCGAGTTCGCGAAGCGCAATTTTTTAGTCCAAATCCACCATTCTTAATTTTTAATTCTTAATTGGAAAAACGTGGTCTATGAACTACCTCTCGGAATACCTGTCCGCGTTCGGCGGCTTGTTCGTGCAAATGGCGCCCTATTTGTTGTTGGGCTTTTTGTTCGCGGGCATTCTGCACGTCGTCGTGCGCCGCGACACGTTGGCGCGACATTTGGGACGCCCCGGCTTCGGCTCGGCGCTCAAAGCCGCGTTGCTCGGCGTGCCGTTGCCGCTCTGTTCTTGTAGCGTTATCCCGACCGGCTTGGCGTTGCGCCAGCACGGCGCGTCCAACGGTGCCGCCGTCGCGTTTCTTATCGCCACGCCGCAGACCGGCGTCGATTCCATTTTGGCGACGTCGGCGCTACTCGGCGTCCCGATGGCGATAACGCGCGCCGTCTCGGCGTTCGTTACCGGCGTCATCGGCGGCTGGATTACCGACGGCTTAATTCGCGCGCCGACGCCGTCAGAGCCGACGCCGTCAGAGCCGACGCCGTCAGAGCCGACGCCGTCGGCACCGGCGGCGACCGGCGACGATAATAATAGTGAAACGACCACGCTGACCGCGAAAATCGCCGCGGCGTTTCGTTACGGTTTCGTCGAGATGTTGCGCAACATCGCCAAGTGGTTGTTGTTGGGATTGGCGGTGGCGGCGTTGCTGACGTTAGTCGTGCCGGACGATTTTTTTACGCGCTACTTGCAAAATTATTGGCTCTCGGTGGCGTTGATTTTATTGGTGGCGCTTCCGCTTTACGTGTGCGCCACGGGGTCAATTCCCATCGCGTTGGCGCTGATGATGAAGGGATTAAGTCCGGGCGTGGCGTTCGTGTTTTTGATGGCGGGACCGGCGACGATGGCTTCGACCATCGCCGTCGTCGGCAAGGTTTTAGGGCGCAAAACGCTATTCTGTTATCTCGCGTCCATCGTCGCCGGCGCGGTCTTTTTCGGCTATTTGATTGACGCGGCGTTGCCCGCCGCGTGGTTCCAAGTCGCGCATATACACTCGCACGTCCACGGCGACGGAATTTTGCCGGAATGGTTTAGTTATTTCTGCGCGTTTTTTTTGGGCGGCTTGTTGCTCAACGCCGCGCGCGGTTGGCTCCGCCGCCCCCATTCTGCCGGAGAAGAAACGATGAACGCCGCCACTTACCTCATCGACACCATTACTTGCCAACACTGCCAACGGACGCTGGAACAAGCGGTCGGCACCGTGGCGGGCGTCGAAAAAGCGGTCGCCGACCTCGCGACCTCGACTATCAAAGTGCAAGGCGCCGTCGCGCCGGAAACCGTCCGCGCCGCCGTGGAAAAAGCGGGGTATCGGGTGAGAGCCAATTAACAATTAACAATTAAGAATTAAAAATTAAAAATTACGAGATTTAACGAAGCGCAAAAATCTAACTCTCTACTCTAAAAAAAGGAGCAACCCATGTCCGAAAAAGTAATCCTGCTTTATTCCGGCGGTTTGGACACCAGCGTCATTTGCAAGTGGCTCGCCGAGCGCGGCTACGAGGTCGTCTGTTACGCCGGCGATGTCGGTCAGCGCGAGGACTGGGCGGCGGTCGAGAAAAAAGCGCTCGCGTCGGGCGCGAAAAAAATCATCGTCGCCGACCTCAAAGAAAAATTCGTCCGCGACTTCGTCTATCCGGCGATGCAGTTCAACGCGCTCTACGAAGGACGTTATTTCCTCGGCACCTCGCTCGCCCGCCCGTGCATTGCCGAAGAATTGGTCAAAATCGCCGCCCGTGAAAAAGCCGCGACCTTTGCCCACGGCGCCACCGGTAAAGGCAACGACCAGGTGCGGTTCGAGTTCACCGCCGCCGCGCTTGCGCCGAAATTGAAAGCGCTGGCGCTCTGGCGCACGCCGGAATTTCAAGCCGAGTTCAAGGGGCGCGAGGACTTGCTCGCTTACGCCGCCAAACACAAAATTCCGGTGAAGGCGACGGCAAAAAAGCCGTGGAGTTCCGACGAAAATTCGTTGCACATTTCGTTTGAAGCCGGCGTGTTGGAAGACCCGTTTTATTGTCCCGACGCGAAAATGTTTGAGTTGTCCGCCTCGCCGCAAACCGCGCCGAACAAGGCGGAAATTATCGAACTCGAATTCGCCGCGGGCTTGCCGGTCAAACTTAACGGTAAAAAATTGTCGCCGGCGGCGATGCTCGCCGAGTGCAACCGGCTTGGCGGCAAACACGGCGTCGGGCGCGTCGATATGGTCGAAAGCCGCTTCGTCGGGATGAAAAGCCGCGGCGTGTATGAAACGCCGGGCGGCGCGATTTTATGGGCGGCGCACCGCGACCTCGAAGGCATCACGTTAGACCGCGATTTGATGAACTTGCGCGACGGACTGATGCCGCGTTTCGCCGCGTTGGCGTATAACGGTTTTTGGTTCAGCGACGAAATGCAGGCGCTCGCGGCGTTGAGCCGGCAGGCGCAGAAAAACGTCGCCGGCACGGTGCGACTCGAACTTTACAAGGGCAACATCACGCCGATTGGGCGCAAAAGTCCGCGCTCGCTGTATGACGAAAAAATCGCCAGTATGAGCGACGACCACGGCGCGTATGACCAGTCCGACGCGACCGGTTTTATCCGTCTGCACAGTTTGCCGCTCCGCGCCGCGGCAAGGCGGGGGAAATGATTTTTAATAGACCTGTTCTAAACCTACGAGCGAGCAAATTTTCGGGTCTAATTTTCCGTCCCGCCAGGAAAAATGGCGAAGCAATACCGAGAGTATTGCAAGGAATTTTGACGTAGCGGGACGAAAAATTAACCGAAAAGATGCCGCGAATTGGTTGTCGAACAGGTCTAATTACGAATTACAAATTTAAGACGGTTGGCGCGTCCGCTTTCCGTTCTTGGGCAAAGTCGGTCGAGAACTCAAAAGTTTGGGGTCGAACAGGTCTAATAAAAAAAACGCACCGATTAAGCGAGAGCCGCTTAACCGGTGCGTTTATATTGGGGCGAGAAACCGGGTTCGAACCGGCGACCTGCAGAGCCACAATCTGCCGCTCTAACCAACTGAGCTACTCCCGCCACTACTCTATTTGAATTACGAATCACGCCGTTGACCGCGTAACGTTAGTAATTTTCTTGCTAAAAACCGTGTTGGGCACGGCGACAAAACATCGCGGAATGGTGGCAATTTCGTTGCCACTGTCAAGAGTTTCGTTGCGAACGGCGCGATGTTTTGCGCCGGTTGGCTATCGGCTGACGGCGTCCGCCGCGTGGCGCCCGACCCGCGCCTCGCGGCGTTGCAAACGCTCACCGACAAGACCCTGCCGTGGCAGGAAAAAATGCCGCCGGTCAAACCGGGCGAATGGCGGAGTTACTGGCGTGAAACCGACGAGTCGCCGACGCGCTATCTCGCCGACCATCCGCAAACGGTAACCGCGCCGCGCCGTGTGTTATACCTGCAACCCGTCGGCGATTTCACGTCGTCGCAATTAGCCCGACACGAAATTATTCGCGAATTTTTATCCGTCTATTTCGGCACGCCGGTCAAGTTGTTGCCGGTGTTGTCGATGAGCGATTTGCCGCGCTCGACCCGCCGCGCGGCGAACGGCAAGTCGGCAATTCGCGTGATTGAATTGACGGATAAATTTTTGGCGCCGCGCTTGCCGCCGGACGGCTGGGGCTTGATGGCGCTGTGCGCCGACGACTTGTATAAAAACGAAGGCGTCTCCGGCATTTACGGCGACACTTTGCTTTACGGTCGCGCCGGCGCGATTTCGTGGTTTCATCTGAACGACGATTTATCGCTGATGTTGAAAGGCGCGGCGCACGAATGCGCGCATATGTTGTCGCTGAAACACTGCGCCGACTATCTGTGCAATATGAACGGGCGCGTTACCATCGCCGAATTTCATCGCTCGCCGCTGTATCTCTGTCCGGCGTGTATGACCAAATTGGCGTTC
>BNUQ01000005.1 GCA_025997475.1 Planctomycetales bacterium | reverse complement strand
CGTAAAATCAAAGGGTTCCGGCGAGTGTTTACCCGCTACGACAAACTTGACACCGTCTATTCCGCCTTCGTTATGTTCACGATGATTTGCGAACTGCTACGACAATTAAAGTGAACACGACCTAATAGCCCCCGCTAAATCGCGGGGCAATTAAGAGCGAAGCGGTTTTTACCCTCAAACTCCGCCATTGTTAATTTTTAATTGTTAATGGTGAATTAAAAATGTCATACCTCAACTCTTTCCTATCGGCTCTTGTCGCCGGCGCGTATCGCTTGTTCGCGCCGTTGGCGTTTCGGCTGTATCTGCTTCGCCACCCGCGCAAATACGGCGACCGGAAAAGTGAAAAATTCGGGCACGCGCCGTTGCGCGACGTCTCGCGCCCGTGCCTGCTCGTCCACGCCGTTTCGGTCGGCGAGGCGCTGGCGGCGCAAAGCATCGTCGAAGAATTTTCCGCGCGGCATTCCGACTGGGACGTGTTCGTTTCCGTCGGCACCGTCACGGCGCGCGAAGTCGCGGCGAAAAAATTCGGCGCCCACCGCGTCGCCTATTATCCGCTCGACGGCGACGCTTGGGTCGAACGCTTTTTCGCGCGTCTGCGCCCCCGCGCCGTCGTTTTAATGGAACTCGAAATCTGGCCACTTTTTTTGTATCACGCCGAACTCTGCCGCGTGCCGGTCGTCGTGGCGAACGCGCGGATAACCGCCAAAAGCGCGGCGCAATACGCCCGTCTTGCCCGCTACGAATTTTTGCGGCGGTGGCTGGTCTGGGCGTTTAACGCGCCGGCGGCGTGGTTGGCGCAAACCGCCGAATACGCCGAGCGGCTGAAAAGCGTCGGCGTCGAAGCGGCGAAAATCCGCGTCAACGGCAACGTCAAATTCGACCAAATCCCCACGCTTCTCCAACCGGAAATCGCCGCGCAATACCGGCGATTATTACAAGTCGAAACGCAATTGCTCGTCGCGGGAAGCACGCACCGCGGCGAAGACGAAACGGTGCTTGCGGTTTGGCAAAAATTGCGCGCCGAAATCCCGGCGTTGAAATTGCTCATCGCCCCGCGCCATCCCGAACGGGTCGGCGAAGTCGTCGCGCGGGCGGGCGCTTATGGAAAAGTTCTGCGCCGAAGTCAAATTAGCGAAAGCGCGGGCGGGGCGGAGATTGTCGTCGTCGATACGCTGGGGGAACTCGCGAAATTTTACGCGGCGGCGGACGCGGTGTTTGTCGGCGGCACGTTAATTCCGCACGGCGGGCAAAATATGGCGGAGCCGTGCGGCTTGGCGAAACCGACGGTCATCGGCGACAGTTATTGCAATTTCACCGAAACCGTCGCGGCGTTGCGGGCGGCGGACGCGATAACGATTGTGCCGGTCGCGGCGGAAAATTTGACCGGCGCGGCGTTGGTCGAGCGACTGACCGGCGCGGTGCGCGAAGCGCTGTCGTCGGCGCGGGGTGCCCGCGCCCGCGCCGCCTTGTTGGCGTTGCAGGGCGCGAGCCGCCGTGTGGTCGAGGTGGTGGAGGGGGTAATCGCGCATAATTAGACCTGTTCGACAACCAATTCGCGGCAAATTTTCGGCTAATTTTCCGTCCCGCCGCGTCAAAATTCCTTGCAATACTCTCGGTATTGCTTCGTCATTTTTCCTGGCGGCACGAAAAATTAGACACGAACATTTGCTCACTCGTAGGTTTAGAACAGGTCTATTAAACGCCGATAATTGTCGCCTAATTTTTTTCTCTCTCACGGAGGCGCGGCGGACGCGAAGAAATACCGCTTGGAAACGCTCTATCCAATTGCCACGCGCTTTAGCGCGTGGTTAGCGCTTTCTCTAAAATGGGCTTTAGCCCAAACAAAAATTCGGCTAAAGCCGGTGGAATGAAACCACATTTTTTATTTTGGGCTAAAGCCCATTTCTTTTTTTTTTGCCCGCTCACCACGCCTTAAAAGGCGTGGCAGTTGAATAAAGCAACCGCCAAACCACGAGGAACCTTTATGTCCGCGTCGTCAACTAAAATGCTTTTCATCGCGCTGTTGTTTGTCGCCGGCGCGGTCATTCCGTTTTCGCCGGTGAAATATGCGTTGGAGCCGGCGTCGTTCACGCTCGCTTGTCATACGCCGATTTTTATCGCGATGTTTATTTCGCCCCTCGCCGCGCTGACGGTCGCCGCCGGCACCACGCTCGGTTTTGCTTGCGGCGGTTTTCCCGCGGTGGTTGTTTTACGCGCCGCGTCCCACGGCATTTTTGCTCTGCTTGGCGCGTGGTATTTGCAATACCGACCGGAAGTTTTGTCGTCGCTTTTCCGCGCACAATTATTTTCGCTCGTTATCGGGATAATTCACGTCTGGGTCGAAGTTACCGTGGTCTGTTTTTTTTATATGGACGGCAACGCGTCCGGCGCCTTTACTTCCGTCCCCTCGATATTGCTGTTGGTCGGGCTGTGCGGCTTGGCGCACAGTATGGTGGATTTCACGCTGGCGCTGGCGGCGCTTAAATTGCTTACGGCGTCCCCAAAATTGGCGCCGGTTTTTGTGGTCGGCAAGCCCCGAGAATAAAGAACCGAGAACTTTTTTTGTCCGCGAATTTTCACGCAACGCCAATCGAAAGAAGATGGGGAAAAATCCGTGTCCATTCGCCTCCGCGTAATTTTGGTTCTCACGCTCATCACCGCCACCGTCATTATTTTCGGACTCGGGGGCGGGTTGTATTTTATCTTGGGGCATTTTGAAAAGACCATCGAAAACGATATGACCGGCATCGCGAAAATCGCCGACCGGTTGGTTACCGCCGAGATTGACCTGCTCAAAGCCGACGCCGCCATCGTGGCGCGGAATATCCGCAACACTCCCGACGCGCAATTACAAGGGTCTTTGGCGGAGCAGGACGCCCTTTACAAACATTTCATCGGGCTGACGGTTTTCGACCGCCAAGGAATTGTGGCGAAAACGGGACGCGCCGCGACCTCCGCCGAGTTAATCGACAGCGAAGCGATGCAACGCGCCTTCGCCGGCGAAACGGTCATATCCACCACTCGCGTCGGCGGCGGCGGCGCGTTGGTGTTGAATGTTTGCGCGCCGCTCGCGGACGGGCGGGTGTTGTCCGCGACCGTCCCCGGAATGTTTTTCAGCGAGGTCGTCGGCGGTTGCCGGGTGTGGGAGACCGGCAGTATTATTATGTTGGACGCGGAAGGCACGGTTATCGCCAGCGTCCGCGAGAGCGCGGTGAAAAACCGGCGCAACCTTACCCGCAAAATGGAAAACGACCGGCAAACGGACGAACGTCTCTTCGCGGTCGCCCGCGAGATGGTCAAGGGGCGGGCGGGCAAGGGGTTGTTCGCCGTGGACGGCAAAGAGCGAATTTGCGTCTATCTGCCGGTTACCGGCTCCAAAGTCGGTTGGACGTTGGGCGTGGTCGCGCCGCTCGCGGAAAGCCCCATGCGGCGGGTGCGCATCGGTTTGTTGATTGTCGGCGGCGTGTGTTTGACGCTCGGCGTGGTCGTCGCGATTTTCGCGTCCGTCATCATCGAGCGACCGTATAAAACCATCAACGAGTTGGTCGCGCGGTCGGAAAAAAACAACGAACTCCTTTACGCCGTCAACGACGTGGCGGCGGTATTGCTGAAAATCGACACCGGCAGTTTCACCAGCGATATGTGGAGTTGTATGAACCGCGTCACGCGGTGCGCCGACGTTGACCGAATGCGCATTTGGCAAAACCACGAGGCGGAGGGGGAATGGTATTGCTCGGAATTGCTAGAATGGTCGGGTGGGGCGGAGGCGCAGACCGGCAAGCAAATTGTGATTGACGTTCCCTACCGCCGCTCGATTCCGGGGTGGTGGGAAAAACTGTCCGCCGGCGTTTGCATCAATAGTCCGGTCAACGCGCTCTCGCCGACGGAACAGGCGCAATTATTGCCGCAGGGAATTGTTTCGCTGTTGGTGGTGCCGGTGTTCTCGCAGGAGCGTTTTTGGGGCTTTGTCGCCTTTGACGATTGCCGACAGGCGCGCGTGTTTTCCGGCGACGAGGAAAAATTATTGCGCTCGGCGGGGGCGCTAATGGTCAACGCCATTTTGCGCAATCAGGCAACGCACGACCTCATTCGGGCGCGGGAGGACGCCGTCGCCGCCGCGGAAGCGAAAACCGATTTTTTAGCCACTATCAGCCACGAAATGCGCACGCCGCTCAACGCGATTATCGGGTTGTCGGAGTTGGCGTTAGACGAGGAAAGCGGCGACGCGCACGAAAATTTGGAGCGAATAAACAGTTCGGGAATGATGTTGCTCGGTCTGGTCAACGACATTCTTGACATCTCGAAAATCGAAGCCGGAAAACTCAAACTCGTGCCGGTCGCCTACGATACGCCGAGTTTAATCAACGACACGGTTATGCTTAACCTTATGCGGCTCGGCTCCAAGCCCATCACTTTTAACCTCGATATTGACGCGACCTTGCCCGCGGCGTTGATTGGGGACGAACTGCGCGTCAAACAAATTTTCAACAATCTGTTGAGCAACGCTTTCAAATACACGGAAAACGGTCGGGTGGATTGGCGCCTGACCTGCGAGAACGACGGCGAAAACGTGTGGCTGATTTCGACGGTGCGCGACACCGGCATCGGCATCCGCGAAAAAGACCAAGGCGACATTTTTACCAAATACATTCAGGCGGACACCAAGCGCAACCGCAAAATCGAAGGCACGGGCTTGGGGCTTCCCATCGTCAAGAATATGGTGGAGATGATGGAGGGCAGTATCGTCGTCGAAAGCGAATACGGCAAAGGGAGCGCCTTTACGATTCGCCTAAAACAAGGGTTGGCGAGCGACGCCACGTTGGGCGCGGACGCGGTCGAAAATCTGAAAAATTTTCGCTACTCGAGAAACAAGCGCGACCGGCACGCCAATATGGCGCGGGCGCATCTTCCTTACGCCAAAGTGTTGGTCGTGGACGACGTGTCGATGAATTTAGTGGTGGCGCGGGGCTTGATGAACGCCTACGGGATGCAAATCGACTGCGTGTCCAACGCCCCCGCCGCGATTGATTTAATCCGCGCGGAGAAAGTAAAATACCACGCGATTTTTATGGACCATATGATGCCGGGAATGGACGGCGTCGAAGCCACCCGCATCATTCGGCGGGAAATCGGGACGGATTACGCAAAAAATATCCCGATTATCGTCCTCACCGCCAACGCGATTGCCGGCAACGAAGAGATGTTCCTGCGAAGCGGTTTTTCGGCGTTTCTCGCCAAGCCCATCGACATTATGCAATTGGATATGGTCATCAACCGTTGGGTGCGCGACCCCGAATTGGAACGGGAGTTGGCGGCGGGATAGAGAAGATTAAAAATTTGGCGAACCGGTACGCGTCGCGTTGGCGGTTGGTCGAAGGTTGACCGGACGACGACGCCTTCTACCATTGGTCGAAATTGTTAAACCGCGATGGTCGCGGTTCATTTTTTTTTCGGGATATTCACCGCTCCAAAGGAGAAGCCGATGGCAGAGCCAAAATTTTATCGTTGCGAATTGTGCGGAAATTTGGTGGGTTTAATTCACCACGGCGGCGGGGCGCTCGTTTGTTGCGGCAAGCCGATGACGGAACTCCAAGCCAACGCCGCCGACGCGGCGCAGGAAAAACACGTGCCGGTCGGCGAGCGGCACGGCGACGAGCTGACGGTCAAAGTCGGGAGCGTCCCGCACCCGATGACGGCGGAACATTCGATTCAATGGGTCTATGTGCAAACGGCGAACGGCGGGCAACGGCGCGCGCTCGCGGTCGGCGCCGCGCCGGAGGCGAAATTCAACGTCGCCGCCGACCAACCGGTGGCGGTCTATGAGTATTGCAACCTGCACGGTTTGTGGAAAAAAGAACTCGCGTAGTAAACGTGGTTTCGTCCTCCAATTAAATTCCCCTCTACGGAGGGGTGGCACCGCGACGCTCCGGCTCTATGTCGCGATGACGGGATGGTTGCATTACCCCAGAATCGCGTAGCCGAAATATGGGACAACGCGAAAAACCACCCCGCCAGTCCGGCAAACCGCGCCGGACTGCCACCCCTCCATCGAGGGTAATTAAGCGGAGGTTATTAAACGGTTTATAATCCTCACGCCATTATATAATCCTCACGCCATTATGCATCCTCCCGCTCGCCGCCTTTTATTGGCGGCTATTGTTTTTTTGGCGTTAAACGCCTCGCCGGGTATCGCCGCCGATACTTTTGCCGGCGACCAGTCGTTATTGGCGGCGGCGCGGTGTTCGTCGTTGCGGCAAGCCAACGCCAATTTGGTCGCGCTCCTCAAAGCCGTCAATCCGTTCTACCGCAACGAACGCCCGCTCCTCGCGCTCTTCGGCGAAAAAATCGTCAATCCGCATCTCGCCAACCTCGCCGCCGACCACTGGGTCGAGAGCGTCTATTTTAATTTGCCGAACGAGACCGGATGGGTTTGGGTTTTCGGCGTCGCCGACGAAAAAAAATACGTCGCCGACCTCTTGGCGCGCGGCGACGTGCGCCGCGAAATTCAGGAACTCGACATCACGCGCTACCGGCTCACCGGCGGCGAACGGCAAACGGTTTTTTATTTGACTTTCGCCACGCCGGTCGGCGGGCATCCGCTGGCGTTTCTCGGAGACGGTCAAAACGCCGTCGCGCGTGCGCGCGCCCTCTACAACAATCGTCCCGACGGGACGCTCGGCGACGCCCGCGGCGACTTCGCGTTCGCGTTTCACAACACGCGTTTTCAACTGAATTATCCCCGCGCTCTGCCCGATTGGTTGGAGAGTTTCCGCCAAGACCTCGTCGCCGATTTAGCCGGCGTAACCGCCAAGCCCGACAATCCGCTCGCCGTTTTTTTAGCGCAAATTATGGACGGCTGGACGCGCGCGGCGCGCAATTTCGCCACCGTCGTCGCGCAACTTTCGCTGGACGATAAAACGGTGGTCGTCGCCGCGCAAACCACTTTTCAATACGGCGGCAATATCCATTACGCTTTGTCGGCGATGCCGCCACGCGCGTCGTCGCCGCCGCCGCGCGCCGCGGTTTTCGCCGAAACCGTCTTGTGGGCGGAATTGCGCGAACAAATTTGGGAGGGGTTAGGCGCGGCGCTCCGGCAGACCTTCCCGCCGGAAAAACGCGACGCCATCGCCGCCGCGACCGCCCGCTGGTATGAATTATTAACCGCCGCGGATTGGCGGCACACGGCGGTCGGCGTGGTTGACGGCGGCAAAAGCGCGCCGGCACTCGTCGCGCGGCTCGACTTCGGCAAGCCGGAATTATTGCCGGAGTTGTGGCGGGAAACGCGGGAACTCGCGCACGCCGGCGAATTGGCGGAGGCGCTGTCGGAAACGGGGATTAAGTGGGAAATCGACGTGGACGAAACGCCGGAAATTATCGCCGGACAAAACGTCTGGCGCGCGCGCGTCGGCGGGCGGGCGCAGGATTTTGCCCTGCCGGGCATTTTGGCGGAAACGCAACGTTACTTGGCGGCGGCGGTCGGCGGGACGTTGGTGTTGGTAGCGCCGGCGGCGCCGCTGACGCTCAATCAATATCGCGACGCGGAAAAACATTTGTTAGCCGTGCTGACCGGCGAAATCGCCGCTTTAACCGCGCCGCCGAGCGAGTCGTCGCCGAGCGAAGAGAGACGCAACGAGTCGCTGGTTAAAAATCGCGACGTTTTTTTCACCGCCGCCGGCAATCCGCTACGCGCCGCGTTGCTCGCCCTCGCCGCCGAAGCCGCCTATCCGCAAAAAGGCGAGCCGGAGCGCCTGCCGATTCCGTGGGCGGCGATTTACGACGAAGTCAAAGACCGCCCCGCCGAAGCCGCGCCGCTGACCTTTTCCGCCGCCGTCCAACGCAATTCGCTGACCGTGAATTTAAGCGTAACCTTCGCCGCCCTCGCGGAGTTGGCGAACGCTTTTTTAGATTTCAAAGAAAAAAGCCGGTAACGGAGGCGCAACCGCTTAACGGGTCTAATTAAAAATTTCGGCGGCGGCGCGTCCTCTTTTTCCGCGCGCGTTCCGCGCGCGCGGCGGGCGCCGAAGTAAACGGTTCGCGACCGCGAATTGCGTCTTGCCCGCGAGCGGCATTCGGCGGCGGAGAAAGTTCTTGCGCTCAACGCGGTGTCGCGGCATAATCGTTGGAAATTAGAAACTCAGACAAAATCCAAAACACGAGGAAATTTACTATGGCTGAATCCGATGAGAAAAACCGGTTGGGAATCGTGCTGGCGGTGGTCGCCGGTTTGTTGGCGTTAGGGCTTACTTTCGTTTTTTTGCAACGGGTCAAAACCGAAGCCACGTCCTCGCGCTCCGTCGCCGCGAAACCGCTCGCCACGAAAAAAATCCTGATGACCACCAAGGACTTGCCCGCCGGACACCGGTTGGACATCAACTCCGACTTGATGAGCGTCGATATTCCGTTGCCCGACGAAATGGCGGTTTTCGCCGGCAATTGCGTGGACGCCGCGCACCCCGAAGAATTGCAAGGGCGGAGCATCGGTATGGCGTTGCCGGCGCGTTATCCGCTGTTTTATAGTAGTTTGTTCGAGACCTTCAGCATCGACGACGATTTCACTTCCGGCTATCTAAAAACCATCACGCTCAGCCGCGAGAATTTTTTCTCGAACCACCTCGTGCCGGGCGACCGCGTGGACGTGCTGGTAACCATTCCGAAAAAGAAAGAAGAAAAAGCACCGGCCAAGGGAGCGTCCGCCGCGCCGCGCAGTCCCGAAGAATTGATTGCCGCCGCGTTGCAACCGATGATGGTGCCGGGGGTGGTCGATACGGAAACCATCACGATTTTAGAAAACGTCGAAGTGTTTATGGTCGGCTCGCGGGCGCGCAGTTCGCGGGTGCGCACGGAGTTCTCGCGCGCGTCACAGGGCGACAACAGCAACGAGGTTACGTTCCGGTTAAGCAAAGAAGCCGCGTTGGTCTTGACGCAATACGCCAACAACGGCACGAAAATTTCCTTGTTGTTGCGCCCGAATCGGCAGGCGCAGAAGGATGACCAATAGGGATTCAATTAAAAATCACCGATTAAAAATGGTGGCGCAGTCGTCAAAACCGCGCTTCGCGAATTTGAAAATCAAACGCCAAAGTTTTTAATTTTTAATTGGTAATTTTTAATTTCTTAAATCGCTTTCGCGGCAGTCGGCCGAACGGGAAAATATGCAAGTAGTCCTTAACGATGTCATTCACAATCGGTCGCAGGTCGCTTACGACGGCGTGTCGGGTTTTACCGTCGGGAGCGCGCCGACCAATCAAATCGCGCTGACTAAATCGCGCTTCGTGTCGCCGTTGCACCTGACGGTTGACCGCGGCGTGGACGGGTGGCAAATCACCGTGCATCCCGACGCCGCGCCGACGGAAATCGACGGACATTTGGTCGCGCCCGGCGCCACGGTTACGTTGAAAGAGGTCTCGGAAGCGGCGTTGCCGGGTTACGTGTTGACGTTACGGCGCGAAAAAACCGAGAACAACTTTTACGAGCCGGGAATGAGCAACGACGCGGTCAGCGCCCTGCAACGCGAATTGCACCGTAAAGTCGTTGACCGCCTGAATCAACAGGGTGAAAATTTTTCCAGTCCGACGCCGGCGGTATTGTTGAGAATCGGCTTTACGGTCGATGAACTGTTGCGGAGCGATTACCAAAAAGAACTCGGCGCGGTCGGCGGGTTGCGGATTCCGACGTTGTCGTTCGCGATGCGTTCACGCTTGCAACGCCACATGGCGCAGGGCTCGTTCGCGGTCGCGGCGGCGGATTTGCCGGGTTACAATTCGGCGTTGGAACAAATGGTTAACACCTACGACGAAGAATTTTTGCGGAAACTGCGCGGCAACCAGCCGGTCGGCAACATCGCCGCCGAAACGTTTTTCAAGCGCTTCGCCGGCTTGTTGGAGCCGCTTGTCGCCGCCGCGGCGCGGAAAATGCCGGAAAACCTGCAAGTGTATCTCATCGCCAATTATTTAAAAAAATGCGTGTGCGATTTGATTTTCGGCTTGGGACCGTTGCAACAATTGCTCGACATCGAAGACATTTCCGAAATTATGATTGTCTCGCCGGCGCTGGTGTATATCGAACAGTCCGGCAAACTGCAAAAATCCAATTGCGTTTTTTCCGACGACGAAGAATTGCTCGGCATTTTGGAGCGCATCGTCGCGCCGCTCGGTCGCCGTGTGGACCGCTCGTCGCCGATTGTGGACGCGCGGCTGTCCGACGGCTCGCGCGTCAACGCGGTGATTCCGCCACTGGCGCTCAAAGGTCCGTGCGTAACGATTCGCCGATTTCCCGCGGAAGCGGTTACCTACCACCATTTGCTCAAATGGGGGTCGATTACGGAAGCGGCCATCGAACTGTTGCGCGGCGTGGCGCGGGCGCGCAAAAATATTATCGTCGCGGGCGGCACGGGGTCGGGCAAAACGACGATGTTGAACGTGCTGTCGAATTTCATTCCCGAACAGGAGCGTCTGATTACGATTGAGGACGCGGCGGAATTGCAGTTGCAACACGAGCACTTGGTATCGCTCGAAACCCGCCCGAAAAACGTCGAAGGCAAAGGCGAGGTTACGATTCGCGACCTGATAAAAAACGCGCTCCGAATGCGCCCCGACCGGATTATCGTCGGCGAATGCCGCGGCGGCGAGGCGTTCGATATGTTGCAGGCGATGAACACCGGTCATAACGGTTCGATGACCACGGTGCACGCCAACAGCGCGGCGGACGTGCTGACGCGGTTGGAAGCGATGTGCCTGATGGCGGCGGAAATTCCGGTCGCGTCCATTCGGCGGCAAATTTCGCAGGCGATTGATTACATCGTGTATTTGGAACGTCTGCCGAACCGGCAACGAATGACGACGGCGGTGGCGGAAGTCGGCGACATCGACCCGGTGTCCGGCGAAATTTTAATTCGGCTGATTATGACGGCGAATTATTACCCCGACGAAAAATTGTATAAATTGGAAATGAACGGTTATATCCCGTCGGTCTTGCCGGAACTCTCGGCGCGGCAATTCGCCGACGTGGGGAAAATTTTTGGCGCGGCGTGATAAGAGCAGAGTTGAAAGTTTAGAGTTGAGAGTTGAGTGGTGGAGTTATTTTATATGCGCGAAGCGCAACCTTTGCTCAACTCTAAACTATCAACTTTAAACTCTCAACTCTCAACTCTTAACTCTCAATTTTTCCGAAGGAAAAATGTTTGACCTTAACTCAATAATGTTGGCGGCGGGCGGGCTGTTTGCGATTGCGGCGGCGGCGCTCGCGTGGAGTTTTCACCGCGGCGTGGCGCGGCGGCTCGACCACGACGCGGCGTGGCTCGACGAAGCGCGCGCGCCGTTCGTTGACGGCGAGTGTCAACACTCGCGCCGTTACGTGATTATCGCTTACATCGTGCAGTGCGCGGTGCTGTTGCCGTTGTTGTTGTTCATAATGCCGTCGATGGTGATTGGCGTGTTGCTCTGGGCGGTGTTGTGGTTCGCGCCGCAAATTATCGCCGACCAATACTGGAAAAAGCGTCTGCGGCAAATCGACGAGCAATTACCGCAATCGGTGCAGAAATTCGCCAATTTATGCTCGGCGGGTTTGTCCTCGGCGGACGCGATGCGGCAGTTGGCGAAAGAGTTGCCCAATCCGATTCGGCGCGAATACGCGATGATGGCGCAGGGCTGGGATATGGGCGCGGGGCTCGCGGGCGTGGTCGAATCGGCGGCGAACCGTTTACAACTCGAAAGTTTTCAGTTGTTTTACGTCGCGGTGGTAACCAACAGTTCGCTCGGCGGCAATTTGGTGAAAGCGTTAAGCGAAATCGCGCAGTCGCTGAACGGGCAAATGGAAATGAAACGCGAAGTCGATGCGGCGATGGCGGAAGGCAAAATGAACATTTACGGTCTGCTCGCCGCGCCGCCGATAATGCTGATTATCATCACATTTATCGACGCCGACGCGGTGCGGATGATGTTCCACTCCGGCATCGGTCTGGGCTTTTTCACCGGCGCGGTCGTGCTGATTGCGATTGGCTCGATTTGGGCGTGGCAAACGGCGAAAATCGAGGTTTAAGCGTTCAAGAACGTGTCCGCGAATTTTTCACGAATTAAATCGATTTTCACGAAACCGAGCGAAGCGAAGGTTAGTGTGCTTTCCAATTTTTTTGTTTCTCACGGAGGCGCGAAAGACACGGAGAAACTAATGCTCTATTCAATTGCCACGCCTTTTAAGGCGTGGTGGACGGTCAAAAAAAGAAACGGGCTTTAGCCCAAAATAAACCATTCGGCTAAAGCCGGTCATTTTCCAACGCTAACCACGCCCTAAAGGGCGTGGCAATTGAATAGAGCAACCGCGTGTGTATGGCGCGACTCCGGTTTTGATGCGGACGATAATTCTTAACTTTCAACTTTTAACTCTCAACTTTCAACTATCTTATGAATCCCGAACTTCTCAATCTTTTGGATACTGCGACGTTGACGCGGCTCATCGCCGGTATGGCGGCGCTGTGTCTCGGTTTGGCGGTGTGGGTAATTTACGCTCGCGCGGCGCGGTCGCGCGCCAAACAGACCGGCAATTTTGACGGCGAGTCGCGCGTCCTGCTGGCACGGCTGAAAAGCCGCGGCTCCCACACGGTGAAATTATTAGCAATCGCCGGTTTTTTCGGCGCGATGTTAAACGCCACCGGCTTGATTCGCGACTTGCTCATCAGTTACGCCAAAGCCGGTTATCCGCGCCGCTGGACCGACAACCAATTGGCGGGAATTTTATTGTTGTTCTCCTTGCCGGTGATGTTGGCGGCGTTTTTCGGTTTGTTGTTTTTGGCGCCGGTTTTCGCGCTGTTTTCGCCGTTTTTCGGTTTCGGCGTCGCTTACTTGGGAATGAAAGTGTGGATTGACGGCAAATATCGGCGCCGCGTCGGTTCGGTGTCGCGCTTGATGCCGTATGTGATGGATTTAATCGCGATGACGATGAACGCCGGCGCGTCGCTGTTGATGGCGCTGGAAATTGTCGGCGATAATTATCGTAAAGAAGCCATCGGCGAAGAATTTTCGACGATTTTTGACAACGTGCAAAACGGGATGTCCATCGCGGCGGCGATGGCGCTGTTCAAGGGACGTTACGCGATGGTGCCGAGCGTAACGTCGTTCGCCGACGATGTGATTACTTCGCAACGTTACGGCAACCCGCTGACGGAAATTTTGGAAAATTCGTCGGCGCGGATTAAAAATTTACGGATTCAAGCGGCGCGCGAAGAAGCCGGCAAAGCGAAAGTTAAAATCCTCGCGCCGGGGGTGATTATTTTGTTCGGCAGTTTGTTGTTGTTGTTCGGTCCGTTTGTCGTGAAATTCTTGGAAGGCGAAGGCGCCGACGCGATGGGATTTTAACACTATTAACAATTAACAATGGTGGAGTTTGATGGTCAAAGATTCGCTTTGCGAGCGCTTGCGGATTTGAAAATAAAAATTCCGCAATTGTTAATTTTTAATTGTTAATTAGAGATGGGAAAACATTATGGCGAACTACGTAAAACCCTTGCGTTACTTGGTGGAAGTAACCGCCGGCGAGAGCGTCGGTAAGTTTGTGTATTTAGAAGACAAGCCGGTGTTGGTCGGGTCGTCGCCAATGGCGTCGCTGTCGCTGACGGACGCCGGCGTCAAAGCCGAACACGCCTTGGTCAGTCGCGAAGGCGAGCAGATTTGGTTGGAGAATTTGTCGTCCGGCGGCACGTTGCTCAACGGGCGGACACTCACTAAACGCGCGATGTTGGTGCCGGACGATGTGTTCACGGTGGCGGACGGCGTGGAATTGGTGTTGCGCTCGACTGCGGAAAAAGGCGGCGGTTCCGGTTTGACGTGGTTTTTGGTGGCGTTGATTTTTGTGTTGTTAGCGGGCGTCGGTCTCGCGGCGGCGATAGCGGCGGCAAAAAAGACGGGCGCCGGGCAATGGCGCGCGACGCAGGACTGGCACGGGGCGTTTATTCAACTCGAAGCGCGCCTGCAACAATGGCGGCAAAAAAACATCGTGCCATTGGAGTTGGAGCAGGACTTTCGGGAAGCGTGGTTTCGCGATTGCGGCGGCGACCGCGCCAACGCGCTCTTTTTGTGGCAAAAAGTCAAATTGGAATTGTTTAACGGCAAATTCCCCGGCATTCTTGCCGGCGACGAGACCGTCGGCGTGGCGGCGTTCAACCGCGAGGCGTCGTTGCGCGGCTTGCTCGCGGACGACATCGCCGACGTGGACGAAATCGCCACCCGCGATGACCGCTCGTATCTGACCGCGCTCTGGTGGTTCGTCAATCAGCGCATCGTCGAATTAACGAAACCCAAGAAATAAGAACGTATCCACGAATTAAACCGATTTTCACCTATTTTTTTCTCACAGAGGCACAGAGACACAGCGTTCCACAGAGAGAAAATCAATGAACTAAATCTTTATTTATTTTTCTCTTTCTCGGTGGCTCGGCGGCTCGATGATAAATCTCTTGCTCTTAAATTCGTGTTAATTCGTCTAATTCGTGAAAATTCGTGGACGAATCTCTTGCTCTTAATGTTTGCCTGCCATCTCTCATTTTTTTAATTCTTACCGGAACCCCCCAAATGTCCAAAACCATTAGCGACCACTATCAACTGAAAGACCAAACCGGCGAGACCGCCGATTGGACGTTGTTTAACGCCGAGCAAATTTTGGCGGGGAAAGTTACGCGCGCGGTCGTAATTAAAATTTACAAGGATTCGCTCGCCGCCGAGCGACAGGAAGAGTGCCTCGCCGCGGTCGCCGATTTGGTGGCGTTGGGCGACCAGTCGGTTTGCAACCGCGTCTTCGATTTCGGCGTGGACGAAAAACTCGGCGTCTGGGCGGCGATGGAACGCGCCGTCGGCACGCTCGCGTCTTTCGACGCGACGAAACCGGCGTCGCCGCGCGTCGTCCGGCAGGTCTTGGGACAAATTTTACAGGCGTTGCAAGTGATGCACCGGCACGCCCCGGCACTGATTTATCATCGGGTCAGTCCGCGCAACATCTGGCAGTTGCCCGACGGCGGCTGGGCGTTGAACGGCGCGATGCTCGGCGGTGCCGCCGCGTTGTGGAAAGTGTTGGGCGAAGACGGCGCGAAATACGCCGCACCGGAGGTCTTGGACGCCGAACAGGGCGAAATCACGGCGGCGAGCGATATTTATTCGTTAGGATTCGCAGTGTGTGAGCTCGCGCTCGGCAAAAAACTGTTCGACGAACAATTCGCCAAAAATAGCCATAAAACGACGGGGAAAAGTAGCGACCAATGGATGTATTGGCACGTGTCGCCGCAACTGACGTTGCCGCCGCTCAAAAAATTATTACCCGATTTTCCGGCGGATTTGTCGGACGCGCTCGAAAAAATGACGGCGAAAAATCCCGCCGAACGCACCGCCGACGCGGGGCTGTTGTTAGAAAAAATCAACTGGGTGGCGGCGGACAAAACCGTGTTGCGCGGCGAAAAAAAAGAAGTCAAAAAATCGGCGCCGCTCCGCGCCGCGGCAATCGCCTTAATCATCGTTTTCGGGCTGGCGTTGCTCGGCGGCACCGGTTACGGGGTCTATCAGCATTACTTCAACCGCCCCGAACTCGAACTCGACAGCATCGCTTTGCAGACCGCCTCCGACCAACAAGTCATCACCGGCAAGTTGGTCAATTTCCCGGAAGGCGGGCAGTTGGTCATCACGACGCGCAATAATTTAGTCGTCGGTCGCGTGCCGGCGCGCATTGTTTTCAATCAGGAAAATTATCGCGCCGAGGCGTTTAAGGCGACGCTCGCGACGCCGATTTTAGGCGAATATCTCGGTCGAGTGGTGTTGACGGACAGTCGCAACAATCCGCTCATCACTCGCGAATTTGTGGTTACGCGCCGTCCGCCCGCCGCCGTGAAAATTCAAATCGACACTTTCCCGACGGCAAGCGACGGCGACATCACGATTACCTCCGCCGGCGACCGCAACAAAGAAAAGCCCACCGAATTAAAAACCAACGCCGAGGGCAACGCCGAAATCACCTTGCCGTATGGCGATTATGTGTTGAATCTGAAACATCCGGCGTTCCTGCCGTTCCGCCGCTCCTTCGGCACCGGCATCACGCCGGCGAACGAAATCATGCTTAATTTGTTGCCGTTGTCGGACAAAGAGATGCAGGCGGTGCGGCGGCAATCGCGCGAAAATTACGAAAAATTAAAACGCCGATGCGCCGACGGCGACCAGAGCGCCTGCGACGAAATGGTGGCGGCGCAACGCGACCTCGACCGGCTCGGCGCCGACGACAAAGCGGAAGTCGTCGAGCAGGATTATTTGTCGAAACGCATCGGCGAACTGCGCGAAAGACGCGACCGCGGCGAAATGAACGAAGCGTTGCGGAAAGAACTCGCCGCCGCCGAGCGTTTGCAAGAATTACGCGCGAAGCAAGCGCGGGGCGAGTTGACGGCGGAAGAAGCGGCGGAACTCGCCGCCATCGAGCGTTTGCAAGAATTACGCGCGAAGCAAGCGCGGGGCGAACTGACGCCGGCGGAAGCCGCCGAACTCGCCGCCGCCGAGCGTTTGCAAGAATTACGCGCGAAGAAAGCGCGAGGCGAGTTGACGGCGGAAGAAGCGGCGGAACTCGCCGCGATAGAATCCGGCGCCAGCGAGCGTATCGCCTTAAAGGCGCCGGGCGAAGCGACGGACGGTTTTTCGCAAACGTCGCTGAATTTGACGCCGTATGAAATTATGTCGCTCAGTTTGAGCGAGTTGAAACCGCATATTCAAAGTTTATTGCCGCGTAAAGCGGTAACGGTCACGGAAAACGCGGCGACCAATAAATTGGACGTGAACGGCGCGACGCTCGACGAAGCGAGCAAAGAGTTATTGTTGGCGCGCTTGACGCCGGCGATGCCGCGGCTGACGGTTGACCTGCGCGTTGACCCGAATTTGTTGGTGCGCGATTTGCGCCGCGACCTCGTCGAACGGCAATACGAGGGCGTAACCGTGCATCCGTTCCTGAACGAACCCGCGCCGCGCCTGTATATCGGCGCGCCGGAAAAATACGGCGAAGCGGATTTGAAAACGCTGACGCGCGCCGGCGCGCAATACGTCGCCACCGCCAAATGGTTGGTGGTGGAAAATTTCCCCGACAAACAATAAGTGCAGAGTTGAGAGTTTAGAGTTGAGAGTGGAGCAAAGGATGCGCTTCGCGCGTCTTAAAAATGAAACTCCATTCTCTCAACTCTTAACTCTAAACTCTAAACTCGCAATCCATAACGGAGACCGCAATGGGTATGGCGCAAGTGGCGACGGCGGCGGATGTCGCGATGGTTTATGATATTGGGTTGCGGGCGTTTCTCGCGCCGATTGCGACGCTCCTCGACGACGCGTCCATCTCGGAAATCATCATCATCGGTCCTGACCGAATTTACCTTGAACGCGGCGGGCAATTGGTGTTGAGCGACTGCCGTTTCGCCTCGCGCCACGCGCTCGCGGCGGCGGTCAACACCATCGCGCAATTCTGCGGCAAAACCATCACCGAAGAAAAACCGATTATCGACGGGCGTTTAAACGACGGCTCGCGTATTTGTATCGTGATGCCGCCGGTGAGCGGCGAAGAAATCAGCGTCAACATTCGCCGCTTCAGCCGCGCGGTGGCGTCGCCGGAGTTTTTATTGGAGAAAAAAGCCGTTACGCCCGTCGCGTTAGAATTTTTGGAACTGTCCGTCAAGTGCAAACAAAACATCATCGTCAGCGGCGGCACCGGCTCCGGCAAAACGACGACGCTGAACATTCTCTCGCGCTGGTTCGACCCGACGCACCGCATTCTCGTCATCGAAGACACGCGCGAATTGCAGATTCAACAAGAGCACGTGGTCAGTATGGAAGCCCGCGCGGCGGACGTTTTCGGCAAAGGCGCGGTAACGATTCGCGATATGTTTATCGCCTCGTTACGGATGCGCCCCGACCGGATTATCGTCGGCGAATGCCGCGGCTCGGAAGCGTTTGATATGTTGCAGGCGATGAACAGCGGACACGGCGGAACGATGACGACGGTGCACGCGGACTCGCCGTTGCAGGCGTGCGGACGTTTGGAGGCGATGTCGCTGATGGCGAACGTCGGTTTGCCGGCGGAGGCGTTGCGGCGGCAGTTGGCGCTGGCGGTGAATTTAATCGTGCAAGCGTCGCGGTTGCACGACGGTCGCCGCGCCATCACGCATATCAGCGAAGTGTATTTCGACGCCGAAAAAAATTCCTACGCCACCGACGATATTTTTGTCCTCCGCCCCAACGAAACCGGCTTTTTGGAATTGACGTGGACCGGCAAAACGCCGTTGCTGAAAAACGTCCTGCCGCTCTACGGTTTGGACGCCGCGCCCAATTTAACCAAAGAATTATTTGCCGCGAAAACGCCCAACAAGAATAAGAGCAAATAATTTGACCTGTGTCCTAACTTCTTTTTTTCACAGAGGCACGGAGGACACGGAAAAATTCCATTTTGATAACGCTCTATTCAATTGCCACGCCTTTTAAGGTGTGGTGAGCGGTCAAATAAAGAAAAGGGCTTTCGCCCAAATCAAACCATTCGGCTAAAGCCGGTCATTTTCTAACGCTAACCGCGCGCTAAAGCGCGGGGCAATTGAATAGAGCAACCGGGTCTCTCATACCCGTCAAGGGTCGCTAAACAACTACATTTTTCATCTCCGCGTTTTCCCCGCCTTCGTTAAAAATAATTAAAAAAATTTGTCAAAAGGACTCCCCCCAATGATTGCTTCGCCGTTGTTGAACTTGGACGAGGTGGCGCGGATTTTACAACTGTCGCCGGCGGCGGTTGTCGCACTGGCGGAAAAGGGCGAATTGCCGGGGGGCAAGGTCGGCGAGGCGTGGCGTTTCCGCCGTGCGGATGTGGAAAAACAGCGGGCGTTTTCCGCCGTCGTCCGTCCCGCCGCCGCGTTGGAATACTTTGAGGGCAGACGCACCGTCCGCGATTTTCTCGCGCCGGAGCGCGTCTGTTTGCTGACCGACTGCCACAGCCGCGACGCCGCCTTGCGGCAAATGTGCGCGTTGTTCGCCCAAGTTTCGCAATTAGGCGACGCGGACGAATTTACGCGGCAGATTTTCAACCGCGAAAAAATTCTTTCGACCGGCATCGGTGCCGGCGTCGGCGCGCCGCACGCGCGTCTCGCGTCGATTACCGGCACCGTGATGGCGGTGGGGATTTCGCCGCCGCTCGCCGACTACACCTGCGTCTATGACGAGCAACCGGTGCGCGTTATTTGTATGATTGCCGCGCCGCTCGAACAACCGACGAATTACTTGCGGCTACTCGCCGGCATCGCCCAATTCACGAAAAACGCCGCCATCCGCGAACAATTATTGACCGCGCCGAGCGCGGCGGCGGTTTTCAACATTATCGCCACAATCGAATTATAGAACCGACGCACACCCTTAAAGTCGCGCCGCGCGGCGGTATTATTTCCGGCTACTCTCGCCCGCCGCCATCTCATAAAATAAAAAAGGAGTCGCTTATGTCCGAGGTCCCCGCCGCCGCCCCCGCGTTGTCCGACGATGAATTGCGCCGCGATTATCCGTATCGTTACTGGGGCGCGCACGCCGCGCCGGATAAAACCGTTTTTCGGGTCTATGCGCCCAACGCCACGAGCGTGCGTTTGTTGCACGCGCGGAATAACTGGGCGGGCGACGCGATGACGCGGTTGCCCGACGGCACGTGGGAGGCGACGGTCGGCGGCGACCTGTCTTTTGTCGAATACAAATACGACATCGAAAACACCCGCGCGGCAAACGGCGGCTACCGGATGGGGCGCATCGACCCGTTTTCGCCGCGGCTGGTCTGGTCGGACTTCAACGGTCAGCGCAATTTCAACTCCATCGTCGGCGACGGGAAGCCGTATCCGTGGGTGAAAAAACATCTCGGCAAAGGGACCGACCCGATGGCGATTTACGAGATGCACCTCGGCGGCTTTCTCGATAAGAACTATCGCGACATCGCCGTCAAAATCGCCGAACATCTCGACTATCTCGGTTTCACCCACGTCCAAATAATGCCGCCTTTCCAGACGCCAATTCACGAAAGTTGGGGCTATCTCGTCGGCTGTCCCTACGCGCTCAACGACCGCTACGGCACCGTCGAGGATTTCAAATGGCTGGTCGATTATCTGCACCAAAAAGGTCTCGGCGTCATCGTGGACGTGCCGATGGGTTTCGGCATTAAGGACTGGGACTGCGGGCTTGCCTGTTACGACGGCACGGAATTGTTTCACCATCAGGGCGAGCGCGGCTGGAACCGCCAATGGGACACGCGCATTTACCGCAAAGGCGACGAGTTCGTGAAGAATTACCTGTGCGGACTTTTGACTTATTGCTATGAGGAACTCGGCATCGACGGGGCGCGGTTGGACGCGGTCAGCAGTATGATTTTCTTCGACTACGACCGCGGCGCGTGGGACTGGCCCCGCAACGACCGCGAAAAAGTGCCGGCGGAATACTGGGAAATTTTCAACGGCATCGGCGGCGATATGAAACTCAACATCGGCTACTGGCTGTCGGAGGCGACGGATTTCGAGGGGCTGAAATTTTTGCAGGATTTACATCTGCGCCTGCGCTACACCGCGCCGGATTTTTTCACCATCGCCGAGGATTCGCGGCGGGTGTTTCCGAAGTTAGCCGCGCCGATTGACCGCGGCGGTTTGGGTTTTGCCTACGCGCAAAATATGGGCGAAATGCATCGTGTGCGCAAATACCTGACGTTGCCGGAAAAAGAAAAGCGCATCGAGGTGATTGAGCGGCTGATGACCGCGCCGAGCGAAGAAAAATTCGTCAACGCGATGAACACGCACGACGAATGCGCCAACGGCAAAACGCGCCTCATCACCGAACTGAAAAATCATTTGCAGTTAATCGGCTTGGCGGCGTTGTGCTGGTTTCGCGCCGGCGCGCCGATGTTGTTTATGGGCGACGAATTTTGCGAAGACGGCTGGTTCGATGTCTATCGCGGTCTGGACTGGGGCAAGACCGGACCGGGCGCGAAAATTCACGAACAGGAAATGACCAACAACATTCACGATTTGAACTATCTGTTGCGCCGCGAGAAAGCGCTGGCGCGGCACGACAGTTGGACGCTGGAACGCGCCGGCTCGAACAACGAGCGGATGTTTTTTTCGTTTATCCGCTGGGGCGGCGACGCGCCGCCGACCGACGGCGCGTGGGAAAATCACCAAGAGGACATTATTTTTGTGCGCAACGAAGCGCCGCACCACGTCCTGCGGGCGGAAATCAACGCGCCGG
The DNA here is from genome assembly GCA_025997475.1 of Planctomycetales bacterium. GTDB lineage: Bacteria > Planctomycetota > SZUA-567 > SZUA-567 > SZUA-567 > MS499-59. The sequence continues at coordinate 73,149 of BNUQ01000005.1, read as the reverse complement.
TGGAGCAGGCGGAGTATCAAGTGATTTACAACTCGGTTGACGAGCGCTACATCGGGCGGCAGGGCTACAACGACCACAACCCGTATTGGACGGTTTGGAGCAACGGACACCGCCTGAGTTTAGACCTCCTGCCGTATCAAAACCTTGCGTTGAAATTGAAAAAGTAAGAAGGCGATTTGAATGAAAGGGGCAATTGGCGGCACCGGTTGGCGCGGAAGAATTGGACGCTTACGACGATGAACAACGAAAAGAAAAGTATCTATATCGAGAGCACGATACCGAGTTACGCCACCGCGCGTCCGAGTCGAGATACGATTGCCGCGGGACAACAAGCAATAACTAAACTCTTTTGGGAGCGGCAACGGCATAACTACAATTTGTTCACCAGCCAAGACGTTATTGACGAGTGCAAGCGCGGGGACGCAGAAGCGGCGCAAAGACGACTTGATTTTATGAAAGGCATTGAGCCGTTAGGCAAATCAGAAAAAGTGGCGCGGCTGGCGGCAATCTATCAAGACCTTTTGCAAATACCTGACCGCGCAAAAACGGATTGTTTTCATTTGGCAAATTGCGTGATTGCGCGTATTGATTATTTGCTCACTTGGAACTGCACCCATTTGGGGGCTAAATCACAGTTTGAGTTGCGGGAATATAACGAACGACACGGTTTGTGGACCCCGTATTTGGTCACGCCTAACGAGTTAATCGAAATTAAGGAGGAGGGGTTATGATAAACGATGTCGCGGATGCGGAGACCTTTGAGGATTTTATTCGGGCGATTCGGCGCAACAAAGCCGCACTCCTTGAAGAGCATGGCGGTCTTGACGGTTTACGCAAATATCAAGCCGAAGAGCGCCCGTTACTGGAAGCGCAGGGTTGGAAATTTGTGTCCCCGGAAGAAGTCGCGGCAAGGAATAATCGGCGTCAAGTCGGCGCCGTATCGTAAAAACATGCCATCAAATTTGCGTTTATCATTGTCCGCCGGGAAAAATTGAAAGTTAATAGTTGGAAATTGAACGCCGAAATGAGGAGTTTTTATCGCGATAAAGTTTAGCGGTTAGCGTTAGACAAACACGCCGTCGCATTGCGATCTAGCGGTGTCATCACTGGGAACCACACAAACCTTCCACGTTTTACGTTTCCCATACTCGTTTAACCAACGCGCCTGTTTTGGGCGCTGTTGGTTGCGTTACGGGTATGGGTCTGTGGAAGGACCTTGTGTGGGACGCAATAACGGCGTCCTTTTTTATTGCCGAAAATTCGCGTCAAATAAATTGGGAATGCCCGAATCCGCTGTGGATTCGGGCTTTTTTTTGTGAAAGGAGAATGCAATGTTTCGGAAATCGTTAATCGGCGCGGCGGCGGTTATGGTCTGCGGACTAATGCTCGGCTGTGGTGGGGACGAAAGCAGTGACGGTAAAAGCGGCGGCGGCGTTAGCGAAAAACGCCGCGATGAAATCGCCGCCGAACTCCGTAAAGAAAATCTGTCCAGCAAGAACTATGCGCTGGCGATGATGGCGGCGACCGGCACGCCGAAGGAAATTGCCGCCGAAATCGCGAAAGGCGTGGATAGCCCTAACGACCTGTTATTTTTTGCCGTGCGGTATAACGAGAATCCGAAAATCATCACCACGTTGATTAACGCGGGCGCAAACCCGAACGCCAAAGACAAAGACGGCAATACGCCGTTACAGATTGCCATGCAGAATAATGATTTTGACCTTATCGCCGCGCTGGTAAAAGCCGGCGCAAACCCGAACGCCAAAGACAAAGACGGCAATACGCCGTTACAGATTGCCATGCAGAATAATGATTTTGACCTTATCGCCGCGCTGGTAAAAGCCGGCGCGAACGTGAATACCAGAGCCGAAATAAGGTTCGATGTGAATGAAAATCCTGTTTTTACGCCTGATATGACGGTATTACATTTTGCCGTGCTGAAAAATCAAAATCCCGAAGTTATCGCCGCGCTGATTAAAGCGGGCGCGGATGTGAACGCCAAAGCCAAAGAAGTATTCGCTGACGATTACGAGAGGCATAGCGTGACGCCGCTACATTTTGCCTCGAGGGATAACAAGAATCCCGAAGTTATCACCGCGCTGATAAAAGCCGGCGCGGACGTGAACGCCAAAGACAACGATAGCGTGACGCCGCTACATTCTGCCGCGTCGTGGAATGAAAATCCCGAAGTTATCGCCGCGCTGATTAAAGCGGGCGCGGACGTGAACGCCAAGGCAGAATACGGCATGACGCCGCTACATTATGCCGTGCGCGGGAATGAAAATCCTGAAATTATCACCGCGCTGATAAAAGCCGGCGCGGACGTGAACGCCAAAGACAACGATAGCGTGACGCCGCTACATTCTGCCGCGTCGTGGAATGAAAATCCCGAAGTCATCGCCGCGCTGATTAAAGATGGCGCAGACGTGAGCGCTAAAGCAAAGACGATTGTGTATAACACTGGAGAGGGCAATTCTAAAATAATAAGAAACGGTGATGACTACACGCCACTACATTCTGCCGCGAGCGGCAACAATAATCCTGAAATTATCGCCGCGCTGATTAAATCCGGCGCAGACGTGAATGCCAAAGATAAAGGGGGCGAGACGCCGCTACATTATGCCGCGAATCCCGAAGTTATCGCCACGCTGATTAAAGCGGGCGCGGACATAAACGCCAAAGACGATGGCGGCAAAACGCCGCTACATTCTGCCGCGTGGAATAACAAGAATCCCGAAGTTATCACTGCGCTGATTAAAGCCGGCGCGGACGTGAACGCCAAAAACGAGAGCGGCACGACGCCGCTACATTATGCCGTGTGGAATGAAAATCCCGAAGTCATCACCGCCTTGATTAAAGTGGGCGCGGATGTGAATGCCAAAGATAAAAGGGGCAAGACGCCGCTAAAAGAGGCGATTGGGCGTAACTATACCGCCGCCGAAAAAGCATTGCGCGACGCGGGCGCGAAAGAATGAATAATTGACTGGCGCGACGCGGTTTGCCGGACTGACGGGGTGGTTGCCGAATTTGAGGATAATGCGAAAAACCATCCGCCGGCAGGCGAGATAGAGCATTTCGCCTGCCGGCGGATGGTCCGTCCCAGTCCTTCGCAGAGGGAATTCGCGCGGAGTTTGATTTTTCAATTCGCGGTGAAACGCTCTATTCAATTGCCACGCGCTTTAGCGCGTGGTTAGTGTTAGAAGATGACCGGCTTTAGCCGAATGGTTTATTTGGGACCAACGCCCGTTTATTTTTTGACCGCCAACCACGCCTTAAAAGGCGTGGCACTTGAATAGAGCAAGCACCGGTAAAAGTTTTGACGCAACCGAAATTTTGCGGTTTTCGAAAATATCAATTCATAATTCACAATTGAATAAACTACACTTCTTACGCTTCCTCTTCCGTTGCCGGCGGCGGTGCCGTGCGGTCGTCCGACGGCTCAATCAGCGTTTCGGGATTTTCCAGCAGATATTTAATGTAGGCGTTGAACTTCGCCGCCAGCACGCCGTCAATCACGCGGTGGTCGCTCGACAGCGTGATTTTCATCAGCGGGCGAATGCAAATTTCGTGGTGCTTGACCACCGGCGTCTCGGCGACTTTGCCCACCGCCAAAATCGCCGCGTTCACCGGATTGATAATCGCCGTGAACTGGTCAACGTCGTAGGAACTTAAATTGCTCACCGTAAATACGCCGAAGCCGTATTCGTCCGGCGTCAGCCGTTTGTTGCGCGCGCGCCGCGCCAATTCTTTGACGGTGTCGGAGACCTCTTTCAGCGATTTTTTATCGACCTCCGCGACCACCGGCACGACCAAGCCGTCCGGCTCAATCGCCACCGCGAAACCGACGTTCATATGGTTGCGCCGCACGAAGCCCTGCGTGGTGTAGAGCGACGCGACTTCCGGGTAGCGCCGCAACGCCACGCCGGACGCCTTGATGAGCATTTCGTTGTAGGCGATGCGTTGGCGGGCTTCTTTTTTGAGGCGTTGGCGCAGTTGCATCGCGTTGGTCATATCGACGGACGTGGTTACGTAAAAATGCGGGATGTCGGTGCGCGCGACGGTCATCCGTTGCGCGATAATCGTGCGCATCGCGTTGCTCGGCACCAAATAATCGCCTAAATCCGGCGTAATCGCGCAATCGGCTTGAAGCGGCGGCGCCGGCGCAAAGCCGGGATAGGCGAGGAGTTGCTCGCGAGAAATTTTTTCGTCCGCCGTCGCCGTCGCAAGCGCCAAGATGCCGTGCACCGGCACCAACTGACCGGCGGCGGCGATTTGATGCGCCACCACGCCGTCAATTTCGCTGTCGATTTCGAGCGTAACTTTGTCGATGGTTACGTCGCAAATCGGCTGACCCTTGCGGATGACATCGCCCGGCGTAACGAGCCACTGCGCAAAAACGGCGCCGGTCATCCGTTTCGCCATTTGCGGCAAGCGAATTTCTAAGAGCACGGGGATTCCTTTGCGGCGAGAGAGAAGTTCTGAAATAAATTAAAAATTACAAATTAAAAACTGATGTTACGCGGTCAACTGTAAAACCATACTAATTGTCGGCTCGCCCCGCAGGGGCGTGATGATGAATAACCGGCGGTGTAGCTGGCGGCGGTATCGCCCGCGTAACCGCCGGATAACGCCGAAAATAAATTAGCCCCGCAGGGGCGAAATTATGAATCGGCGCCATACAAAATAATCCCGCCCCGTGCGGGGCTTGCCCCTGCGGGGCTGGTTTTGCGGTGGCGCTTTTCCGGCGGTTACGCGCTTCGCGTTCCACCGCCGGTTATGCATAATCACGCCCCGGCGGGGCGATTATCAAAATCGCGTAACACGAGTTACAAATTAAAAATGGCGGAGTGGACTTAAAAATGCGCAAAGCGAATTTGATAATCAAACTCCACAATTTTTAATTCTTAATTTTTAACGGCTCTTCTATTTCGCCGGCGACGGAGAATTTGCCGGCGAGCAAATCGCAAGTAAGTTTTAGCCAAATCAAAATACACGGTGCGATGCGCAACGAATACGGCTCAATGTATGCGCGGTAAATCATCTTTAACGGAAAACCGAAGTAAATATCGGACGCCACAAGCGCGAGCAAGACCGCCGCGCCGACAGCCACCGCCGGATAAATTTTCCACCGGTCGCCAAGCCATTGCCATAAAAACCACGCCGCCACGCCGGTGAGCGCCAAAGACGTAAGCGACAACGCGGCGATAAACAGCGCCAGATTCATCGCGTTTTTCTCGCCGACTACAAACCACAGCGCCATTCCGACCGTGGCGATAATTAGCGTCGCCGATTCCGTGCGGTGATTAAAAATAATCACCCAAATTAAAACGGCACACAACATCAACAGACGAAATTTAACGTCGGTGTAATTTTTTATGCGGCAAAACGGCAACATAAAAATCACCGCGCCGATTAACACCGCCGCGCTTTTATTGACCGGCAACGCGAGCGTCGCGTTGAGCAGACCAATTAACGAAATGCCGGCGGAAGCCGCGTGGTCTTGCGCCAGCAAATTCCAATAACTGACGAGCAAGTCCCCGTATTGCGCCGGACTGACAAAAATCAGCGGCGCGGCGCCAAGCACCGCCGCCCAAAATAAAGTATAAAGTGCCAATTTTCCTTGGCGCGGATACAGTAAAAACAGCGCCAAGCCGACGGCGCCGAAAAGTTTGATATAAATTGACGCGACGAGACAAAACGCCGCCCAGAGATATTTATTACGTTCAAGCAAACCTACGCTTAAAATTATCAATCCCGCCATCAGACCGTTTGATTGCACTCCCAATAACGTCGTGTCCAAATCAAACAAACAACAAATCGCGATGAATCCTTTGGCGTAATTTCCCAAATTTATAGTTTTTGCGGGGGGGGGGGGTAACAATTGGTCGCGCGGATTTGGTAAATAATAGATTGCCGCGAGCAGAATCAGCGCGTTGAGTAGCGTCCACCAAGTGAAGCCGAGCCAATCGGGAGCCACTGCGAACAACCCGAAAACCGCGGCGAATGTTGGTGTGTATTTGAATAAGTCATAGTGTTCGTTCGGAAATGAAACATATAAATCTTTGCCGTCGATTAAATGAAAAAACGATTGCTGAAAAATAACGTAGTTATTGTAAAAATTCGTGCGTTCGACGCGATTGGGCGAGTCCGAAAGCGCGGAGCCGACGAGCAGTCGAGCGCTCGCAATCAGCGCCAACAAAACAAAAATCGAAAAAATATATCGCGGTTGCGCGATGATTTTTCGTAAGCGAAGTTTCGTCATTTGCGGCAAGCGAATTTCTAATAGCATGGGGATTCCTTTGCTAAAAATGAATTAAAAATTAGAAATTAAAAATTAAAAATTTTGGAATTTGATTTTCAAATTCGCTTCGCGCAACTTTGATTATTAACTCCGCAATTTTTAATTTTTAATTTGTAATTTTTAATTGCTCTTCACGGCTCTTCAGGCGAACCGCGCCAAGCAATAACTCTTTTTGCCTTTGCGCAACACTAACAAGGTTTCGCTGGCGAGGTCGGCGGCGGTTATCGTTTTATCGGCGTCGGCGATTTTTTCGTTGTTCAGCGTCACGCCGTTTTGTTGCAACGACCGGCGCGCCTCGCCTTTGCTGGCGAACAACGGCGTTTGCGCCAACAAGTCAACCAACTTAATGCCGGCGTCCAAATCGCCGCGCGGCAACGCCACCGCCGGCACGTCGGCGAAAATCCCGTTCAATTGCGCGTCCGATAAATTTTCGATTTTCGCTCCGAAGAAAATTTTCGTCGCGTTTTCGGCGGCGGAAAGCCCTTCCGCGCCGTGCACCATTCTTACCACTTCGCCCGCCAGCGCTTTTTGCGCGGCGCGTTTTTCCGGTGCGGTTTGCGTCAGGCGCGCCAATTCCGCCACGTCCGCGTCCGGCAAAAACGTGAAATAATTTAAGTATTTGACCACCATCGCGTCTTCGGCGTTCAGCAAGAATTGATACATCTGATACGGCGAGGTTACGTTCGGGTCTAAGTAAATCGTGCCGCCTTCGCTCTTGCCGAATTTTTTCCCGTTGGCGTCGGTAACCAGCGGCACGACCAACCCGAAGACCTCCGCGCCGGACTTGCGCGTGTAGTCGATGCCCGCCGCGATATTGCCCCACTGGTCGGCGCCGCCGACTTGCAACTTCACGCCGTATTCGCGCCGTAAATGACAGAAGTCATACGACTGCAACAACTGATAACAAAATTCGGTGAAACTTAAACCGACCGGCGATTCTAATCGCCGCTTGACCGATTCTTTGGCGAGCATTTCGCCCAAACGAAAGCGCGCGCCGACTTCGCGCAAAAAATCAATGAACGAAAATTTGCCGAGCCAATCGTAATTATTAAGGAGGAGCGCGCCGTTTTTGGGGTCGTCGAAATCGAGCAATTTTTGGAATTGTTTTTTTTGCGCGGCGATATTTTTTTCGACCGTTGCGGCGGAGAGCAAGACGCGCTCGACGCTTTTGCCGGACGGGTCGCCAATCATACCGGTCGCGCCGCCGACGATGACGACGGGTTTATGTCCGGCGAGTTGCAAGCGGCGCATCGTTACAATCGCAAACAAATTGCCGATTTGTAGCGACGCCGCCGTCGGGTCGTAGCCGGTGTAAAACGCCACCGTTTCCGTGTTGAATAATTTATCGAGCGCCGCCGCGTCGGAACAATGCTCGACAATCCCCCGCGCCGTCAGTTGCGCCAGCAAACCCGTCGTCATAATTTTATCTCCCCGTTGAACCGCAATTCACCATTCACCATTAAAAGACGTTGAGAAATGAGACAATTGTCAATTGTTGATTGTTTCTTCTTCCGCCGCCTTTTTCAGCGCCTCGTCCGCCCGTTTTTTCGCTTCGGCGGCTTGCCATTTTTTCGTGAATTCGTTATACAGCGGCAGGTCCGGCAGTCCGCCGATTTTTTCGCCCAAGACCGCGATGCCCCGTCCCAACACTTCGCTACTTTCGAGGTCAACCGGATAATCCTCGATGCCGCGATTTTCGCGCAAAAACGCGAACAGCGTTGACCGCAATTCCTCGCGCACCGTTTGCTTGTCGAGCGCCCCGCCGCAGGCGCCGACGAGGTCGGGATATTTTTCCGTCAGGAGTTTATACAGGTCGTCGAAGCCGGGGTATTTTTCCGGGTCGCGGTCGTCGCCGGCGACGAGCAACGCCATAAACTCCTCGCGATGCCGGTCAAAATTTTCTTCGAGCCACAGCGTAACGTCGCGATTTTCCAATTCCTTAATGCGCAACTCCCGCGCCGCGTCGGTCAATTTTTCTTCCTCGACCTCGACGTGCGGCTTGATGCCTTTGTCGCGTCCGTGAATGCATTCGCCGGAGGGCAGATAGTATTTCGCAATCGTCAGTTTCAGCCGCGAAGCGCCGCGCGTGGTCTCGACCGGCAGAAGCATTTGCACCGACCCTTTGCCGAACGTTTTCGTGCCGACGAGCGTGGCGCGTTTGTGGTCGCGCAACGCGCCGGCAACAATTTCGCTCGCCGACGCCGAGCCGCCGTTGACCAACACGACGAGCGGTCCGGTGTAAGTCGGTTGACCAATCACTTTGGAAATGTAATTGCGGCGCGGCTGGAACGTCCCTTTGCTATACACGACCAAATCGCTCCGTTGCAGAAAATTTTCGCACACCGCGACGGCTTCGGTCAACAGTCCGCCGGGGTTGTTGCGCAAGTCCAGAATTAACCCTTTCATGCCGTTCTTTTTCAATTCGCCGAGCGCGCGTTTCAATTCGCTGGCGGTCGAAATCCGCCGCGCCGGGTCTTCCTGAAAGCCGGTCAAACGAATGTAGCCGATGTTGCCGGGCAGTTCCTCTTTGAACATCATCGGCAGAGTGATGACTTCGCGGCGCACGGTGAAGTCGTGCGGCTCGGTGAAACCTTTGCGAATGACGGTTAATTTCACCGTCGTGTCCGGCTCGCCTTTCAGCAGTTTGACCGTCTGTTCCAAACTTTTTCTGCCGATGTCCTCGCCGTCGATTTTGGTGATGACGTCCATCGCTTGCAGTCCGGCTTTTTGCGCCGGCTTGCCGAACATCGGCGTTAAAATCACGAACAGTCCGCTCCGCATTCCGACATACGCGCCGATGCCGCCGTAGTCGCCGTGCATACTGTTCAGCATTTCCTGATAGTCCTCCTCGTCCAAATAATCGCTGAAATCGTCGAGCGACTGCACCAAAGCGCGCGAGGCGCGCGCCGCGAGTTTGTCCGCCTTCGCGCGGTCGGCTTCTTCCTCGTTGTTTTCGTCGAAGGCGTAGCGGGTGTGAATTTTATCGACGATTTCCGTCAACAGATTCGTCGCGAACGACGAACTTTTGACCGTCTGTTGATTTTTTTCGTCGGCGAGAATCAACAGTTTCGCCTGCGCCCCGACGCTACCGGGGAACGCGGACAGGTCGCGCAACGCCGCGCGCAACGCGTCGTCCGGCTTGTCGGATTCGTATTGTCCGATTTGCCCGAGCGCCAGCGTCGCGTCAATCGCGGCGCGGGATTTTTTACTCTCGCCGAAGGCGATTTTTTTCAGCCGCGCTTTCGCCGCCGGGTCGAACGTCAGTTGCCACAAACTTTTCGCCAACTCCACTTGCAACAGCGGCGGCACGGCTTCGTCGTTCAGCATAAAACGCAGACGGTTGGCGGCGTATTCGCCGCCGCTGGCGCCGAGCAAGGTCGCGGCGTCGAGGCGAAGCAACAATTCGACCGCTTGATTTTCGATGACTTGTTGCAAAACGAGCGTGCCGTCTTTTTGTTCGCCGACGGCGAGAAGCGCGCCGCCGATGACGATTTTATCGGTCGGTTGGGCGGCGGCGGCAAGTTTGCCGAGTTGCTCGGCGAAATCGTCGCCGCCGTCGGCGGGCGCGATTTTCGCGATTTGGTCGATGTAATCCCAAACCGGCTCGTCGGCGGCAATGGTCGCAAGAATTTTCTGCACCGGCGCGGCGTAATCGGCGGCGAAAAGCGGCGCCGCCGCCAACAACAACGTCAAAAGAATCGCGGGCTTCATCGGAGTCCTTTACTGAATAAGGGAGGAAGTAAATTCAATTACGAATTACGGTGAGAATGTTGATAGTCGGTAGTTTTTAGTCGGTAGTTGTGGAGTGTTAGCAAATCCGCAAGCGCGCGCGAAGCGAATCTTTGACCGTCAAACTCCACCACTACCAACTACCGACTACCAACGACAAACTCTCTTCGTAAGGAGGAAGTAAATTCAATTACGAATTACGGTGAGAAAGTTGATAGTCGGTAGTTTTTAGTCGGTAGTTGTGGAGCGTTAGCAAATCCGCAAGCGCGCGCGAAGCGAATCTTTGACCGTCAAACTCCACCACTACCAACTACCGACTACCAACGACAAACTCTCTTCGTAATTCATAATTTTAAGAATCGGTTTTCTTCGCCGATGCCGCCGGTTTCTCCGGCGTGTCTTTCGCGGGCGCGGCGGTTTCTTTTTTCTCAGTTTTTTCCGGCGTCGCTTTATCCGTCGCGGTGGCGGGCGCGGCGGAGGCGTCGTCTTTTTTGCCGCCGGCGCGCTTGTAGTCGGTTTCGTAAAAACCGCCGCCTTTGAAAATTATGCCCGCGCCCGCGCCGATGAGACGGCGGGCTTTCGGCTTACCGCAATGCGGACATTTTTTCACCGGCGCGGCGGTGATGGCTTGAAACAACTCAAATTTCTCGCCGCACGCATCGCATTCGTAATCGTAAGTTGGCATCGCGCTCTCCTTTTTTACAAACCGCCGCCTATTTTCGTTTTCGCGCCGATTTGTCAAATCGGGCGCGTCCGCCGCGTTTGAAAATCCGTTTCTTCCGCTACAATTCCTTTCAATTAACAATTCGCAATTTTTAATTGTGAATTGTTAATTGTCTTTCCCCTTTCCCCCAAAAATGCCTATGTCTGCCCTTCCCGACGATGCCGCCTCAGCGGAAGAAACGCGGCGCCGCAACGTGTTTATGCGGATGTTGCTGGCCAACAGCAAAGACCTCGTCGTTTTGTTGGACGCGCACAACCGCGTCGCCTACTGCACCGACGCCTTTCTGGGCGCGGTCAAGACGGACGGCGTTTCCGGCAAAGATTACTACGACGCGCTGTCCGCGTTCAGCGGCGAAAGCGTTTGGTTGCAAACGGCGGACGGCTTGATTCGGCGGGCGCAGACGGAGAAAAGAACTTTGACGACCGCCGTCAAAGTCGAGCGCCCCGACGGCGCGGCGGTTTATGAATTAAGTTTCACGCCCGTCTTCGGCGCGGAGGGCTATCAGGGCGCGGTGTTGTCGTTGCGCGACATCACCGGTTTGACGCGCGCCAAAGAAAACGCCGAACTTGCCGGTCGCGCCAAAAGCGACTTTCTCGCCAATATGTCCCACGAAATCCGCACGCCGCTCAACGCGGTGATGGGAATGGTCGCCATCGTGCGGCGGTCGAACGACCCCAATCATCGCAATGTCTGTCTCGATAAAATCAACGGCGCGACGACGCACCTGCTCGGCGTCGTCAACGATATTTTGGACGTTACCAAAATCGCCGAGCGGCAGTTGGAATTGAAGCCGGCGGAATTTGATTTCGGCGATTTCTGGCGGCGGGTGGCGAACATTGTCGCGTCGTCCGCCGAGAAAAAAGGGCAGACCTTTATTTTGGACATCGACCCGCGTCTGCCGCGCCGCGTGCTGGGCGACGACCGGCGGCTGATACAAGTCGTCACCAATTTGCTGACGAACGCGGTGAAATTCACGCCGGAGCGCGGCGCGGTGCGTCTGCGGGCGCGTCTTCTCGGCGAAGCCAAAGAAAGCGGCGTTTGCGGCATCGGCATCCGCGTCATCGACAGCGGCATCGGCATCAGCCCCGAACAGCAGGAACAAATTTTCCAGCCGTTCGAGCAGGCGGAAATGCGCGCTTCGCGGCGCTTCGGCGGCATCGGCTTGGGACTGACGATTTGCCAAAGCATCGTCGAATTGATGGGCGGTAAAATCTGGTTGGAGTCGGCGCTCGGCGAAGGCGCGACGTTTCACGTAACGTTGAAAATGCGCCGCGCCGGCAAGGAAAACGTCTTCGCGTCCGAGCAATGGAAAAAGACGTCCATCCTGTTCGCCGGCGGTTCCGCCGTGTCGCGCGAATACTACGAGCGCATCTGCCGCGGCTACGGCGCGCGTTGTCGCGGCTACGACTTGACGGAAGCCCTCGCGCAATGCCGCGCCGGCGCCGATTTTAATTTGGCGGTGTTTATTTATCGCGGCGGCGCCGACATCGCGCGGCAACTGCGCCAAGCCGGCGGCGATAAAATGACGATTGCGGCGGTCGCGCCGATTGACCAATGGGAAGCGGCGCGGGCGGAATTGTCGGCGGCGGGCGTGAGCGCGGATAATATCCTCTCGTTGCCGCTGTTGCCCGACGACATTATCAATTGTTTGCAACCGTCCGCGAAGCCGTCCGTCGCGCCCGACAACCAATTAGCCGGACGGCGGATTTTGGTCGTGGAGGACAACGAAATCAACCGCGAGGTCGTCGCCGGTTTGTTGGAAGAGACGCACTGCGCGCTGGATTTTGCCGAAAACGGCGAAGTGGCGGTGGCGAAATTTTTGGCGGGCGCGGGCAAATACGAATTTATTTTTATGGATATGCAGATGCCGAAAATGGACGGGCTCGAAGCCACGCGCCGCATCCGCGCCGGCGGCGTGGCGAACGCGAAAACCGTCCCGATTGTCGCGATGACGGCGAACGTTTTTATGGAAGACATTATCAAATGCCGCGAAGCGGGTATGAACGGACACCTCTCCAAACCCGTCGATTACGACCAAATCGTCGGCGTGCTCCGGCAGTTCCTCAAATAGCGTTGAGAGTTCGGAGTTTGGCGGTGGAGTTTTATTTTTAAGACGCGCGAGGCGCGACCTCTGCCGAACGCTCAACCCTAAAACTCGCTCTCCACCGCTTCGCGGCAAAGCGCCACCGCGCGCGCCAGCGTTTCCCGCGGCGTGTTCAGCGGCGGGTTGAAATACAGCACGTCCCCCAACGGGCGCAACAGCAAACCGCGCCGCAACGCTTCGCGATAAATTTGATAGCCCGTGCGCCGCGCCGCCGGCAACGCCGTTTTCGTTTTTTTATCCGCGACCAATTCAACGGCGTGAATCAAACCGAGATGGCGAATCTCGCCGACGTTGGGGTGGTCTAACAACGCCGCGTTAAGTTCGCCGGTCAGAAATTCCGCGTTTGCCGCGGCGGTCGCGAAAATCGGCTCGGACGCCAACACGTCCAACACGGCGAGCGCCGCGCGACAGCCAAGCGGATTGCCGCTGTAAGTGTGGCTGTGCATAAACGCCCTGCCCTCGCGGTAGTCCGCGTAAAACGCCGCAAAAACCCGCTCCGTCGTCGCCGTGATGGCGAACGGCAAATAGCCGCCGCTCAAACCTTTCGACAAACACATAATATCCGGCGAAATTTCCGCGTGGTCGCAGGCGAACATTTTCCCCGTCCGCCCGAAACCGGTGGCGATTTCGTCGGCAATCAACAACACTCCGTAACGGTCGCAGAGGTCGCGCAACCGCCGCAAATACGCCGCCGGATAAATCCGCATGCCGGCGCTACCTTGCAACAGCGGCTCGACAATCAGCGCGGCGGTCGTCTCGCCGAATTTCGCGAAACTCGCTTCGGCGGCGGACGCGCATTCGCAGGCGCAAGCGTCGCGCGTTTTTCCGAACGGACAGCGAAAACAGTCGGGCGCGTCGAGGCGAATCGCGTCGAGCAACAGCGGGCGGTAAATTTGCGTGTAGAGGTCAACCGCGCCGACGGACAGCGCGCCGATGGTTTCGCCGTGATACGCGCCGGTCAAACACATAAACCGCGTTTTCCGCGCGTTGCCGGTTTGCGCCTGATATTGAAAACTCATTTTCAGCGCCGCTTCGACCGCCGCCGAACCGTTGTCGGAGAAATTAAATTTCGTCAGACCGCGCGGCAAAATTTCCGCGAGCCGCGCCGCCAAGACAATCGCCGGACGGTGCGAAAAATTGGCGAAAATGACGTGTTCGAGTTGGTCTAATTGGTCGTGGATGGCGGCGGAAATTCGCGGGTGGCAATGCCCCAACAAGTTGCACCACCACGAACTGATGATGTCGATGTATTCCTTGCCGTCGGTGTCGTAAAGACAACTGCCCGCGCCGCGCTCAATCACGATGGGCGGCAAGGTCTCGTAGTCCTTCATTTGCGAACACGGATGCCAGATGTGGCGCAAGTCGAGTTGTTGCAACGGGGAAAGCATTTTTTGCTTCCATTAAAATTAAGAATTGGGGGGGGGGAGTTGTCAAAATTGCGCGAAGCGAAGCGACCGTCAATCTCCGCCATTTTTAATTTGTAACCGCTCTATATTTCTCGCACCACAAAATTTTCAGGGTGTTCGCGATACTCTTTTCTGCCGTGCCGAATAATGGCTTTTTCTTCAGCGGTTAAATCGGTTTCGATAACGACGTCCAAGTTATCCGCCCGCCAACCGTTAAGCAGGTTTCGCCCGTCCGACAAAACGCCGTCATCGAGGTCGTCAATATAAGAATGCAGTTCGTCGCGCAATGTTCTTTGGGCGGTTAAGACGGTCATTTTCGTTTCACGGTCAACGGTTGAGATGCCGTTTATCCAGCACCCGCACGGCTTTGCCGGCGGCGCGTTCCAGCGATTGCGGTGCCAGCAGTTCGACGTTGACGCCGATTTGCGCCGTAACCTGCACTTCCCGCGCGATGCGGTCGCGCAATGTTTGCATCTCGTCCATCCGGTCGGAAAAATTCTCCGGCGTCAATTCGACTTTCAACGTTACCACGTCCAATTGTTTCGGGCGGTCAACTTCGATTAAGTAGTGCGGCGACACCGCGCCGCTGACCCGCAACATCGCCTCTTCGATTTGCGACGGATACACGTTCACGCCGCGAATAATCAGCATATCGTCCGTCCGTCCGCGCACGCGGCTCATCCGCACGCCGGTGCGCCCGCACTCGCACGGCGCGTAATTCAGCGCCGCGATGTCGCGCGTCCGGTAACGGATAATCGGCATCGCCTCTTTGGTCAGCGCCGTGAAAACCAACTCGCCCTCTTCGCCGAATTTCACCGGCTTCAACGTTTGCGGGTTTAGGCACTCGACTAAAAAATGGTCTTCCTGAATGTGCATTCCGCACCGGTAGCGGCACTCGCCCGCCACGCCCGGACCAATCAGTTCCGACAAGCCGTAATTGTTGGTGGCGAAAATTCCGAGTTCTTTTTCGATGCGCGCGCGCATTTCTTCCGTCCAGATTTCGCCGCCGAAAAAGCCGAGCGACAGCGGCAAATCGTCCGGCGCAAGACCCTCTTCGCGCATCGTTTCGGCAATCGTCAGCGCGTAACTCGGCGTGCAAATCAGCGCGTCGGCGGCGAGGTCTTTGAGGAGCATCACCTGCCGCCGCGTGTTGCCCGCCGCCGCCGGCACAATCGCCGCGCCGACGCGGTTGATGCCGAAATGCAAGCCGAAACCGCCGGTGAACATTCCCAAGCCGAACGCGATGTGCGCGAAATGCGACGACCGCAAACCGCCGGCGAACAAAAATCGCGCGCACAAATTCGCCCACGTGTCCACGTCGTTTTCGGTGTAGGCGACGATGGTCGGCTTGCCGGTCGTGCCGGACGAGCCGTGCACGCGCGAGATTTTATCGCGCCCGACCGCCAGCATTTTCAGCGGATAATTTTGGCGCAGGTCTTCTTTCGTCGTGAACGGCAGACGCCATAAATCGTCGGGCTTTTTGATGTCTTCCGGCTCTAAGTCGCGCAGTTTATCGCGATAAAACTCGACGTTTTTGGCGTTGCAAACGACGCGGCGCAAGCCGTTGATTTGCTCGAAAGTCAGTTCGTCGCGCGACATCGTTTCGTCGTCGTCAAAGACCGGCGCGTCGGGATAAGGTTTATTCATCGCTCTTTGGGGTGAGGGTGAGGAGGGGGTAAAATTCCGGCAACGGCGGCGGAACAATTAAGAATTAACAATTAACAATGGCGGTTGTCGCTTCGCTCCGTTATCAATTTCGCTTCGCGAATCTGAAAATCAAACCCCACAATTGTTAATTGTTAATTGCTCTATTAGCCGAACATTTCCGCCGCGGTAACCAATTTAATGCCGCCGCCGTCGCGCAACGCCGTCAGCGCCGCGTCGGGGTCGCTGAACCGCAACAACAAAATCGCCGCTTCGCCGCGCCGTTTGGAGAACGCATACATATATTCGATGTTCAAGCCGGTGGCGCCGATGACGCGCAAAATATCGTTCAACCCGCCGGGGCGGTCGGAGACCTCGATGGCGACGACTTCGGTGATTTTGACGACGAAACCGGCGCCGGCGAGCAGTTGCCGCGCGCGTTCCCACTCCGACATTATCAGCCGCAAAATGCCGAATTGCTCGGTGTCCGCCAGCGACAGCGTGGCGATGTTGAGATTATTTTCCGCGAGCAGTTTCACCGCGTTGCCGAGATGCCCCGGCTTGTTTTCCAAAAACAGCGACAATTGATGAATTTTCATAAACGTCTCCTGTGAAAAATTGTGGCGTGAATTTTATCGGCGACCGGCAAGATTGATAGTGAGCAGTGGGCGGTGGGAAAAAGAGCAATTACAAATAATTGGAAATTGTGGAGTTTGACTTTCAAATTCGCCTCGCGCAATTTTGATAATCCATTCCTCCATTCTTAATTGTTTTAACTGCTCGCTTAAACGATTAGCGTTCCGCGCAGTTCCGGCTCGGCGTTCAGTCGGCGTTGCAATGCGGCGCGGGCGGCGTCGCCGATTTGCGGCATCCACATTGCCGCGCCGGAGCCGCTCAACTGCGCCGGATAACCGGCGGCGGCGAGAAATGCCGCCAAACGCGCCGCGCGCTTCTCGCGCTGAAAAAACGGGCGCGCAAAAACATTGAAACTCGCCGCCAAAATTTTCGCCGCGTCCCCCGTCGCCAACGTCGGCAAAAAATCCGCTACCGGATGCCGGTCGAAATCCGCCGCGGACAACGCCTGATACGCCGCGCCGGTCGCGCTCGACCACGGCGGTAAAATCAAATGGCAAGGGAGCGGGCGGCGGGCGGTGATTGGCGTGATGATTTCGCCGCGTCCGGTCGCGAGCGCCACCGGCGCGGTCGTCAGGAAAAACGGCACGTCGCACCCGACGGTCGCGGCGACGGCGGACATTTCGGCGGGGGCAATATCGAAACGCCATAAACGGGCGCAAAGTTGCAATGCCGCCGCCGCGTCCGCCGAACCGCCGCCGAGTCCCGCGCCGGTCGGAATGTTTTTGGTCAGAGTAAATTTCGCGCCGCGCGGAGTAATTTTCACGCCGCGAAAGGCGAGTTGCAAAGCGCGGGCGGCGCGAAGAACCAGATTGCGGTCATCGGTCGGCAAGTTGGCGCGCGTCTCGGCACCGCGCACGGTCAGCGAAAGCGTGTCCGCCGGTTCGACGGCGAGTTCGTCATAGACGTTCTCGACCGTTTGCATCACGGTGGCGAGCTCGTGATAACCGTCGGCGCGGCGGCGGACAATTTCGAGAAAGAGATTGATTTTCGGATAAACGCGAGCGGTAATTGACATTGGCAGGGGATTCCATAGATTGCCGCGCCGTCAGCGTCGTCGGGTTTTGACCGGACCTGGCACTGCGCCTACCGCGAACCTGGTCAGACCTTGACGGGAGCAGCCATAAGCAGTCGGGCGCAGGTGTCAGTTCATCCGGTCATTTCCCGAAGACGCTGTTTTTTTTGCCCGCGCGCAACGCCGCCATTATTGGCGTTCGCGGACGGCGGGGAAGAATAATTACGCATTAAAATTACGAATTGCGGAGTTCGTCCAATGCTTAAACCGCTGACGATTAGCGTCGAAGAAGCGCTTTATCAGAAACTTGCCGCTCTCGGCGACGGCGCCGTGATTGGCGAATACGTCGCCGATTTATTTCGCGCCGCGCCGCATCCCGAACCGTTTGTTTATACCGATTTGGACGCGGGCTACCGCGCGATGGCGGCGGACGCAGAATACGAAAAAGAAGCGAGCGAATGGGTGAATGCCTATATGGGAGAAGTCGTCGATGAATAGGGGCAGTGTGTGGTGGACGGATTTTGAACCGGCGACCGGCGGCGAAATTAAAAAGACACGCCCCGCCGTCATCATCAGCAACGACCGCGCCAACACCACGTTGAATCGAGTCGTTGTCGCGCCGTTCACCGGCAACGTCAAGAGAATTTATCCCGGCAACGCCGTTATTTCACTAATGGGTAAAGACGGAAAATTTCTGGCAGACCAAATTCGCACGGTCGATAAGCAACGTCTGCGAAGCAAAATTTGCGAACTGACGCCCTACGATATACAAAAAATCAACACGGCTATTCGTTTGCACTTGGTGTTGTAAATTTATTCCCATAAAAAACCACGCGACTGCGCCCGTAATTTTTGTCGCGCGCGACGGTCAAATCACACGTCGGCAACGGCGGTTCGGGCTGGATTATTTCGCGACGAAAAATTACGCGCCCGTCGGGGCGCAACGCCGCGCCCGCCAAATTTAACCACTCGCCGTAACGCGCCCGCGCCGCTTCGTCGTCGGAGAACGGCGGGTCGATGAAAATCAAATCAAACCGCGCGCGCGTCTGCCGCAAAAACGCGCCGACCTCCATCAGCCGAATTTCGGCTTTTTCGGCGCAAGCGCACCGCGCCAAATTTTCTTTCATCATCGCCGCCGCGTCGCGGGCGTTATCGACCAAGACCGCGCTCGCCGCGCCGCGGCTTAACGCCTCGATGCCGTTGACGCCGCTACCGGCATACAAATCCAACACCGCCGCGCCGTCGAGACGCGCCGCCAAACTGTTGAAAATCGCCGCCCGGACTTTCGCCAAATACGGACGCGCCTTCGCCGAAACCTTGATTTCCCGCCCGCGGGCGGAACCGGAAATAATGCGCATAGTTTTGCAAGAACAATTAAAAATTAAAAATTGCGGAGTTTTTATTGGCAAGAACTCGCTTCGCGGGCGCTTGCGGATTTGCTAACAAAAACTCCACCACTACCAACTAAAAACTACCGACGACCAACTCGCTCTCTGCCATTCGTAATTTTTAATTCGTATTTCGTAATTGCTCTACGCGCACCGCTCTTCTCCCGACGGAATAATACGCGAATCCGTTTGCGGCGGCGACCGCCGGCGCGTAGAGATTGCGTCCGTCAAAAATCAGCGGCTGTTTGAGCGTCTGTTTAATCCGCGCGAAATCGGGCGAGCGAAATTCGTTCCACTCGGTGCAAATAATCAGCGCGTCGGCGTCCGTCAGCGCCGCGTAAGCGCCGGTTACCAAATCCACGCCGCCATTCACACCGTCCGCCGACAGTTCCCGCCGCGCCGTGTCGCGCGCTTGCGGGTCATACGCCGCCACCGCCGCGCCGCGCGCCAGCAATTCTTTGATGAGATACAACGCCGGCGCTTCCCGCACGTCGTCGGTTTGCGGCTTGAACGCCAAGCCCCACACGGCGAATTTTTTGCCGGTCAGGTCGCGCGGAAAATGCCGGTCGATAAACGGCAATAGCGCCAACCGTTGCTCAACGTTCACCGCGTCGATTGCCGCGCACAACGGCGCGTCCACACCGGCGTCGCCCGCCAGATGCATCAGCGCCCGCACGTCTTTCGGAAAACACGAGCCGCCGTAGCCCAAACCCGCGAATAAAAACGCGCCGCCAATCCGCGCGTCGGCGGCGACGCCGCGCCGCACCGCTTCGATGTCGGCGCCGAGCCGCTCGCAAAGCCGCGCCATTTCGTTGACGAACGAAATCCGGCAGGCGAGCATCGCGTTGCTGGCGTATTTGACCATTTCGGCGCTTTCCGGGTCCATCGTCATCAGCGGATGGTCGTTGCGCAAAAACGGCGCGTAAAGTTGGCGCATCACTTCTTCCGCCCACTTTTCACGACTGCCGATGACCACGCGGTCGGGCTTCATAAAATCCGCCACCGCCGCGCCCTCTTTGAGAAATTCGGGATTGCTGACGACGGAGAATTTGACCGGCGCGAGCGGCGCGATTTTTTCCGTCAACGCCGCGTTCGTCCCCGCCGGCACGGTTGACTTAATGACAATCACCGCGGGGCGCGTCAGCGCCGCCGCGACGGTCGCGGCGGCGGCGTAAATATAGCGCAAATCCGCCGCGCCCGCGTCGCCCATCGGCGTGCCGACGGCGAGAAAAACCGCTTCTTGGTCGCTTGCCGCCGCCGCGACGGCGGTGGTAAAAAACAGCCGCCCGCCGCTGACGTTGCGGTGCAATAATTCGTCTAAACCGGGCTCAAAAATCGGGACTTGCCCGTTTTGGAGCGCGGCGATTTTGTCGTGATTGATGTCGGCGAGCGTAACGTGATTGCCCATTTCCGCCAAACACACGCCGGTTACCAAACCGACGTAGCCCGCGCCGATAACGCCGATACGCATTTTTTTCTCCTTTTTGTAGAGCAGAGTTGAGAGTTGAGAGTTGAGAGGGTGGAGTTTTATTTTTAAGATGCGCGAAGCGCAACCACTGCTCAACTCTTAACTCTCAACTCTCAACTCTGTTTTACAAATCGCCGCGACCACCTTGTCCAACGAAAATTCGGCGTCGGCGCCGGTGGCGTGGGTGGCGTGAATTTCGGCGGCGATAATTTCCAACGCGGCGACGATTTGCGCCGGTAAAAAATTCCGTGCCGCTTCGGCGATTTTATCCGCGAGCCACGGCGATAATTTCAGCCGCGCCGCCACGTCGCCGCCGTCGCCGAGCCGCGCCCGCGCCAATTGCTCAAAGCGGCTCGCCACCATCGCCAGCGTCGCGTTCGCCGCGTCCGCCCCGCCCTTCCATTTTCCTTTTTCGTCGCGCGCCCCGTCCGTCAACAGCCGCGCGTAGCGCAACGCTTCGGCGCGGTTCCGGCGCTCCAAAGCGTTGGTCAAACCGAAGCGGTTGAAATCCTGCCCGTCCGGCAAAAATTTCGCCGCCGTCTCGGCGGTGATTTCCGCCGCTTCGTCGCCTAAATACAACGCGCACTTTTCGATTTCGTCGGCGAGCGCGCGCAAATCGCCGCCGTGGCAACGGCATAATAACTCGACCGCGTCGCGGCTGAGAGTTTTGCCTTGCGCCTGCGCGGTCTGCCGCGTCCAGTCGTCCAAGTCGCGCGACGGATTCGCCAACTGCGGGCAAGGAATGACGACGGCGTTTGCCAAGCCCTTGCCAACGGAACGCGCGGCGTTGATTTTTTCGACTTCGACGACGCCGAAAACGCCGTCCGCCGGCGCCTGCCAATAAGCGGCAAATTCGCGCAAGGCGCGGTCGGCGGCGTCGCTGATTTTCACCGGAAATAGTTCGCTCTGCGCGCGGCGAAAAATCACTAATTTCTCGCCGCCGAACAAATTACCGCCGCTCAATTCGGCGTTCACCGCCGATAAGGTTTGGGACTGCGTCCCTTTACCGTCGCCGTAAAAGACGGTTTCGGTGAGCGCCGGAAATTTTTCGCGAAAACGGGCGCGCAGAAGCGTCAGCGCCGCGTCGGCGAGATAGGTCTCGGCGCCGGTCAAGACGACGAGCGGCGGCAATTTCTCCGCCGCGTCCTTGACGGCGCGCCGGTGGTCGGCGTAAGAAGCGGCGGGGGAAGCGGATTTTGCCATAGTGTTTTTTTCAGGAGCAAGAAATTTGTCCACGAATTACACGAATTGGCACGAAGTTTTTGTTTCTCACAGAGGCACAGAGACACAGCGTTCCACAGAGAAAAAACAAAAGTTATATTTTCTCTTTTCTCTCTCCGTGCCGCTGTGGCTCTGTGAGAAATATGGTCGTTTGACTTAAAAATTGAACTAAATTTTACTTAATTCATGTTACGCGAATTTGTCATCATCAACTCCGCTAAAAGCCCCGACAGGGGCTTAATGTGAATAACCCCGAGTGGAGCGGCGAGGCGGTATCCGCCGCGTAACTCGGGGAAAAGCGCCCCGCCAATCTCAACCCCGACAGGGGTTGAACTATTTGTTGAACCCCTTCGGGGTTCGGTCATTGGGCGGCGTTATCCCCGACCGGCGCGACGATAGAACGTGTCGCTTGACGTTATTCAAATTAAACGCCTACGGCGTTTTTTTAAGGATTTTATCTTTGTCAAGTCAGTTGCTATTTTGGGGCGCGCGTAACCTGAGTTTGTAATTCTTAATTACGGTATGCCGCGGCTCATTTTTAAAATCAAACTACTATAAGTTCTTTTTCTTTAGATTATGCGCCTAAATCATCTCGTCCGCTTCCGCCGCCGCCAAAATTTGGTCGCCGAGGACGCGCAAGCGCCGCTTGAAATCAGCGTAGTCGTTCGCCAGCGCCGCTTTCGCCGCCGGTAGCGCGTCCTGCGATTGCGTCATTTTATATTGTTGTAGCCAACCGGCGTCCCACGCGAGCAAATGATATTCGGGATGAACGGCGTGATATTCGCCGCGAAACCGAAAGGCGGCGCGGGTGTAATCGCGGGCGCAAGTTAAAAGCGCCGCCGCGACCGGCGACAATTTTTGTGATTGTAAATACGAATAAACAAAACTCTCCGCGTCGCCGGCGGCGTCGCGCTCACTTTCGATAAAGTGATTTTTCGCCGCCAACTTTTCAACGTCTTTTTTCGCCAAATAAAAGAACTCGTTTTTCACGTCGTATTTTTTGCCGTTCCCGCCGTAGGCAAAACCGCGCAACGCCGTCATATTCGCGCCGGCGCAAAACAAGCCATAGACCACGCAATCATTAACGAAATTTTGCCAATCCGCCGCTTGCTGAAACTTTTCCGACGGACGACGGAAAACGTCTTTTTCCCGCGCCCATAAGGATTTTTTTTCAGCCAGCGACGGTAGAAGCGTTTTGCGCGTCGCGAACGCCGCCATTGCCCGCGCGAAATTCGCCGCCGTTACCGTAACGCCGTGGTCGGCATAATTCATCGTCGATTGCAAAAATAAATCCTTGCCCGACTTTTTCACCGACCCGCCGATGATTTGTAAATAACCGAGCGCGCCTTCCCGATAAACGCCGCACGGCTGTTTGCCCGCCGGTAAGTTAAAACCGTTTGCCCGCGGATAATCGCCGCCGCGATACGCCGCGGCGGAGATTTTTATTTCGGCTAACCAGTCGCGGATATTGCCGCCTTTGGGCACGGTCTTACTGATTTGCCGTCCGACGTTGCGAACGGCGATTTCGCCGGTTAATTTTTCGGCAAACGATTCTTTCACGGTGAAGGCAAAACCCGCTAGCGGCTTGCCGGCGGCTACCGCCTTTTTACGGGGTTGCAAAGCGAAATGCGAAAACAACACGCCCCACGTTGACGCCGTGCCGTGAAACTCGCCGGCGTTAAACATAAAACCCTGCTGGAACTTAAACCGCCGCGTAAATTGCTCGGTAAAAACGCTGAAATTCGGACTGATGAGAAAATTCACGCTGTAAAACAACAGGTGAAAGTCCTGCTCGTAGCCGAACGTTTTTGCCAATAATTGCGCCCGATAAATAAATTGGGTGCAGAGTTCCATCGTCGCGTGTCCGAAATTTTCTTGGCGCATTAACTTCCCGATCTCGGTGTCGGCAATCCCGCGCTCGCCGCCGCCGACAATTTGCCGCGATTTGTTGCCGGTGCCGGACGTTACCGCCGTCGCGTTCGTCGGCTGTCCATACGGCGGATTGGTAAACAACACGACGGGCTTTTTGGCAATCAACGCCCGCAACAACGCGGGCGGCAATTTCCAGCCGCGAATCGCCACCTCCGCCAATTCGTATTTGTGCAGAGCAATGTCGTCGTTCAAAAAGTCGTATTGAAATGTCGTCGCCTTCGGGTTGTAATCGCTCGCGATTTCCAATTCCTCGGGGTGCAAAGTCGAGCAATACAATTCGGCGAAGTCGTGATAGTCGCGCGTCAAATTTTTCGTCCCGCAAGCGCAATCCCAGACGACATATTTTTGCCGCCAATCGGCGCCGAGTTCCGTGCCGATTAAATTGTGCGCCTCGTTCGCCCATAACACCGGCGTCCAATAATCGCCGGTAAAACGGCGGTCTAATTCGGCAATCAAGCGGTCGGCAATCGCGGTAATTCTTTTCTGTTCGTCGAGCGTGTAGTTCGATTTGTCATAGCGCGAAAAATACGTCAGATAATCCGCGCCGTTCAGCCGGATTTCTTTTTCGCGGACTTTCAACACATTCGGCTTGTTCGGGTGCAAATAAACGTCCGCGTCGCCGAGGAGCGACAACACGAAAACGCTCATCTGTTCTTTGGTTTGCGCGACGATGCCTTTATAGACGACGCGCTGAAATTCCAAAAACGCCTTCAATAAAATCTCGTCGCCGACTTTAATTTTTTCAATCACGCCGCCGTTTTGCGCCAACTGCTCAATCGACGAAAAAACGTAGTGAAGGTCGAAATGCGGACTGCGAATTTCATACACATAAGGCGACAAATTTTTGTCGTTCAACAACTCGCCGAAAAGTTTTTCCTCTTTATACGCCGCCGACGGCGCGATAGTCCAGTCGTAGTCGTTTTGGAGATACGCCGCGACCGCCGCCGTGTAAAGCACGAACATATTGTTGACATCGCCGACCAACAGCACATTCGGCAAAGAATCGCCGCTCTGCTCGAATTTTTTCAGGTAATAAATCAACTGGGCGATTACTTTGCACCGATTGCCTTTGCTCACCGACAAACGCAAATCGAATTTCGTTTCAATCAGCAAGCGAATGGCGATTTGCGCGAAAAGATTAACGTCGCCGACTTCGATTAAGCCGTCGGTTTGATGCGGCGCGGTCAACTTCACCGTGTCGTAATTCCTTTTGAAATAGCGTAAAAAAACGTCGTGGTATGCGCCCTCGACCAACTTCTCGGCTTCTTGCCCCGAAATTTTCGCTTGCGACCGCGCGTCGGCGAGCCGCGCGGAAAATTCCTTGATTTCTTTTTGCGACAGTCGCTGGTTCATAAATACTCCCTCTCCGCCACGGGGCGCGAAACGTTTTGATAAATTATTCCGATTCTGCCGCAAAATCAAATGGCGATAAAAATGAACTTTTAACGGTTCTCCGCGCATCCCGGACCATTTAGCCCGCTCCGTCCGCCGGAGCGCGGCGTTACTTCGATGCGCGTGTTGATACGTTCTTTCAGCGCTTCGACGTGCGAAATCACGCCAATCAATTTGCCGCCCGACCGCAGACCGCTCAACGCTTTCAACGCCGTCGCCAGCGCCTCGTCGTCGAGCGTCCCGAAGCCCTCGTCGAGAAACAGCGAGTCCACGCTCATCCGCCCGACCATTCGCGACAAGCCGAGCGCCAACGCCAAACTGACTAAAAAACTTTCGCCGCCGGAGAGATTTTTCGTCGAGCGGATTTCGCCGGCTTGATAGTCGTCAATCACATTGAGGTTCAGCGGCTCGCGGTGGTCGCGCGTCAGCCGGTAGCGGTCGGTCAAGCGGCGCAACTGCGCGTTGGCGTGTTGGACCATCATTTCAAACGTCAACCCTTGCGCGAAATTACGAAATTTTTTGCCGTCGTGCGAGCCGATAAGTTCCGCCAACGCCCCCCACCGGTCGCATTGCTCTTTTTGCCGGTCGTGTTTTTCCCGCCGCGCGGCGACCGCGCTTTTTCGCGCCTCGTTCGCGGCGATTTGTTGCCGCAACGCGCCGACGGCGTTTTGTTGGGCGCGTTGTCGTTCTTCCGCCGCCGCCAGTTGCGCGGTCAATTCGGCGAGCGTCGCGGGCGCCAAATTTTTCTCCCGCTCCGTCGTTAATTGCGCGACGTTTTTTTGCCGTAATGCCGCGAGCGTCGTTTGTTCGTCTTGCAATTGCGCGGCTTGCCGGCGCAATTCCTCGCGTTCCGCCGTCGGCAGACCGGCGGCTTGATACGCGGCTTCGTCGGCAAAACCGCGTTCCCGCAAACGGCGACCGAAGGCGGCGGTTTGCGCGGTCAGTAAATTTTCCCGCGCCGCGATTGCCGGCAATAATCGCGCCGCCTCCGCCTCTTTTTGCGCGCATTGCTGCCGCGCGCTTGCGGCGTTCGACCGCGCGGTCGCGACTTCGCTCTCCGAGCCGGCGAGCGCGTCGGATAAACATTTTTCCGCGTCGTCGGGATTTTCGTCGCCCGCGAGTTGCCGCCGCCGTTCGCGCCATTCGGCGATTTCGCTTTGTTGCCGTTGCCCTTCGGCGCGGCGGTCTTCGGTCGCGAGTTGCGCCTGTTGTTTGGCGCGTTCGTCAGCTTGCGCGGTCAGCCGCTCGCCGCGGCGCGTCAGCGTCTCTTTTTCGGCTTGCCGTTCCAACCACAACCGCCGCCGGTCGGCGAGCAGGGTTTGCGTCGCCGCCGCGTTTGCCGCCGTCAAAACCGCGCCGCCGAAAATTTGCGTTTCCGCCGCGAGCGCCGTCCACAATCGCTCGCTTTGCCGCCGCCGGTCGGCAACTTCGGCGTTCAGCCGCGCCGCGTCCTGCGCGGCGGTTTCATTTTGATGTTGCGCGGTTTGCGCGTCGCGCTCGGCTTGCGCCGCCGCCGCTTGCGCCTGCGCAAAAATAATTTGTTGGGCGCTAATCGCTTTTTCTAATTCCTCGACTTGTCGCGCCAATGCCGCCGCGCTCCGGCACTGCTCCGTGTTCGCCGCTTGGCGTCGCGCCAATTCGGCGGCATCGGGAACGGCGTCGGGGAAAATGTCCGTCAGTTTTTGGTCAATATCGGCAAGGGTGCGCGTCAGGTTGTCCTCCTCGGCGAGCGCGTATCGGCGGTCATTTTCCGTCCGCGCCAAAACGCTACGCCGGTCGGCGACGGTTTCGTTAATCGCGCGTAGAGCGTCTTCCGCCGCCGCTAACTCCGCGGCGTCGGGCGCCGCCGGAAACGCCAACGGATGGGACAACGCGCCGCACAGCGGACAGGGCTGTCCGTCGCGCAAATGGGCGCGGTCGGTTTCGTAAGCGGCGATTTTGTTCAGCAAGATGACTTTTTCGCGCCGCCACCGACATTCGTTTTCCAACGCTTGCCGGCGCTCCTGCACGCGGACAAGTTCCGCCGTCAAGTCGCGGCCGGCGGCGGCGAGCGCCGTTTGCCGCGCCCGATTAGCCGCCAGCGCCGTTTGCGCGGCAACGCGCGCGCCCTGCCGTTCCACCGCGTCGGCAAGTTGCCGTTGCTCTTGCGCCAACCGCGACGATTCACGGTGCAAAGCGGCGGAGTCCGGCGCAATTTTTTGCCGCTCCGCTTGTTGCGCGGCGAGCGAACGACGCGCGTCCGCAAGCCCCGTTTGCGCTTGCCGTAACTGCGCTTGTTGACGTTGCCAAACGTCCGCCGTTTGCGCGGCGCGGGCGACGGCTTGCGCCGCCGCCGCGGCGTCCGTTTGCGCGTCCACGGCTTGCGCCTGGGCAATCCGGCTGGCGATGCCGGCAAATTCGGCGACCAAACGCTCGTCGCCGGCGGACGCCGCGAGCCGTTCGAGCGTCGCCGTGAGTTGTCGCCGAACGTTTTCGCGTTCCGCCAACGTCGCCGCTTGCTCGGCGGCGAGCGCGTCCCGCATTTTTTCTTGTCGAGAAATTTCCGCCGCGAGTTGCGCCAACGTCCGCTCTTTCTCGGCGATTTGCGCGTCGAGGCGGCGCGTTTGCCGTCCAATCGGCACGTATGCGGCTTGCGCTTCTTTCGCGATTTGCCATTTTTGCGCGGCGGCGGCGGCGACGGCGTCCGCGTCTTGCGCCGCCGTTTGCGCGGCGGGCAGTTCGGCGCGAACGGCGGATAATTGTTGTCGCTCGGCGCTTTGCTCGCGGCGAAGAGCGGCGAGGACGGCGGCGTCCGCCGCCAAATCCAGCGTTTTTTCCGCCGCCAGCAACCGTTCTTGGCGCGGCGCGAAAATTTCGGCGCGGCGCCGCCAATCGTTTTCCCGCGCGTCGAGAAGCGCCGCTTCGTTTTCCAAACGCGCGATTTCCCGCCGCCAATCGACCGCCGTCCGCAACGCCTGCGTCGGCGCGGCAAGTAGCCGCTCGGCGTTTTCCTGCGCCGCCAATTGCTCGCGGAGTTGTTGCTCGGCGGCGGCGGTCAGCACCGCTTCGCCGGCGATTGCCGCCGCTAAAATTTCCAATTGTTTTTTCTCGGCGGCGTAGCGCGCGTGCGCGGCGATAGAAATTTCACTGTAAATTTCCGTGCGGGTGATTTGCTCCAACAACGGCGAGCGCTCGTCGGGCGCGGCTTGCAAAAATTTGGCGAAGCCGCCCTGCGCCAGCAGGATGGACTGCGAGAATTGCTCGTAGGTCATACCGGTCAGGTCGGCGACGAGGGCTTCGACTTCCGCCGTTTTCGCGGCGAGGATGGCGCCGTCCGCGCCGGCGGTAACGTCGGCGATTTCGCGGGCAACGTCCTGCAATTTGCCGCCGGCTTTTTGCCGCGCGCGGCGTTGCGTCCAGCGACAGCGGAAACGTTTGATGTGGTCGTCGCGGCGGACGGTGAATTCGACTTCGGCGAAACCGTCGCCGGTCTGCCGCGAGAGAATTTGGCTTTCTTTTTTGTCTTTGTCGGCGAGGTCGGCTTTCGCCAAGCGCGGCGTGCGTCCGTAAAGCGCGAGACAAATCGCGTCGAGAATCGTCGTTTTGCCCGCGCCGGTCGGACCGGTAATTGCAAAAATACCGTCGGCGAACGCCGGATGCGTCAGGTCGATTTGCCATTCGCCGGCGAGCGAATTGAGATTTTTGAAGCGGATTTGCAGGATACGCATTTTGAAACAAAAGTTAAAAGTTAAAAGTTAAAAGTTGAAAAGGAAAAGGAAAAAATCGAGGATACGCTTCGCGCGTCTTGAAAATAAAACTCCACGCTCTCAACTCTCAACTTTTAACTTTCAACTTTTGACTTTCAGCATTTTCTCAATCGGCGCCCGCGCCCGCGCGGCGATTTCCGGCTTGACGCGCACGACCGGCTCCTCGCGCTCCAAGCACCGCGCGATTTTCGCGAGCGTTATCAACTTCATATTCGGGCAGTCCGCCGTTTCGGTCAGCGGATAAAATTGCTTGCCGGGGTTTTCGCGGCGCAGACGCGGCAGGACGCCGATTTCCGTGCCGATGATAAATTCGGCGGCGGAACTTTCACGGCAATAGCGAAAAATGCCCGCCGTGCTTCCGACAAAATCCGCGACCGCCGCCACCGCCGGTTGCGTTTCGGGGTGGACTACCAACTTCGCGCGCGGGTGTTCGCGCCGCGCCGTTTCGACGAACGTCGGCAACATTCGCTCGTGCGTCGGGCAGAAACCGTCGCGCCACAAAATCAAATCCCGCCCCGCCCGCTTCGCCACATACGCGCCGAGATTGCGGTCGGGGATAAAAATAATTTCGCGGTCGGCGGGCAACGACTTAACCACCGCGACGGCGTTGGCGCTGGTGCAACAGATGTCGCTTTGGGCTTTGATTGCCGCCGTGCTGTTGACGTAAGTTACGACGAGCGCGCGCGGGTGTTCGGCGCGCAGGTCGCATAATTCCTCTTCGGTCAACATATTCGCCATCGCGCAACCGGCGTTTAAGTCCGGCGACAAAACTTTTTTGTCGGGACTAATCAGCGCCGCCGTTTCCGCCATAAAATGGACGCCGCACAAGACGATAACGTCCGCCGACGTTTTCGCGGCTTCCTGCGCCAATTGCAAACTGTCCGCCACGCAATCGGCGATATCCTGCACTTCTTCGCGGACGTAATGATGCGCCATAATCACCGCGTTTTTTTCGCGGCGCCAAACGTTGATGCGCGCGACCAATTCGACGGACGAGAGCGGCATAAGGGTTTCCTTTCGTTAAAAAGTCCGGCGCATTATGCGGGGAAAAAATTATCGCGCCATTCACCGCGCCGCATTCTTAATTATCATCGCTCGCGCGTCAATTAACGACCGCCGTCAGGAGAAAATATGTCCCCTAAATCGTCCCGCTCGTCGCCGCCGGCGGCGCTGTTGGTTTCGCTCGGTTGCCCCAAAAATCAGGTTGACGCGGAAGCGGCGTTGTCCGAGTTGGTGGCGGACGGTTTCGCGCTGACGGCGACGGCGGATTTCGCCGACTTGATTTTAATCAACACCTGCGGTTTTATCCAAGCGGCGCGCGACGAAACGGAAGCGGAAATCGCGAACGCGCTCGCCGTCAAAAAAGCCCGCCCGCGTTGCCGCGTGGCGATTATGGGCTGTTACGCGCAACGGTATCGCGCGGAAATTTTGACGAAATTTCCCGCGTTGGACGGGATTTTGGGTTTGGACGCGGCGGGAAATTTGGCGGCGCGATGTCGGCAAATTTTAGCCGGCGCGCCGCAAATCTGCGGCTTCGCCCCGCCGTCCGCGGCGCGGGAAGCGCCCCGCCTGATTACCGGCGGCGGCAGTTACGCTTATCTGCGGGTGGGCGACGGTTGCGACAACCGGTGCGCGTATTGCGCGATTCCGTCCATTCGCGGCGGACGGCGCAGTCGCGCGCCGCAAGCGATTATCGACGAAGCCAAACATATCGTCGAAAACGGTTTTCGCGAACTGATTCTCGTCGCGCAAGACACCACGATTTACGGCGCGGATTTGCGCCCCGCGAGTTCGCTTACCGCGTTGGTCGAAAGAATTTTGCAAGCAACCGCCGCGCCGCGCGTGCGGATTTTATACGCGCATCCGGCGCATCTGACGGACGATTTATTACGCTTGCTCGGCGCCGAGCCGCGTTTGTGCGGCTATTTGGATTTGCCGTTGCAACACGTCGGCGACCGCCTGCTGACCGCGATGAACCGGCATTACGGGCGGCGGCGCGTCGATGAGATTTTCGAGCGCGTCGCCCGCTACTGCCCGAATCTGACGTTGCGAAGCACGTTTATTGTCGGCTTCCCGGGCGAAACGGACGCGGAATTTGCCGAGTTGTTGGCGTTCACGCAAGCCGACCGCATCGCGCATCTCGGCGCGTTCGTCTATTCGCCGGAAGCCGGCACGCCGGCGGCGCAACTGCCCGCGCCGGTCGCGCCGCGCGTCGCCGCCGAGCGCTTGGCGCAGATAATGTTGGCGCAACAAAAAAACGCTTTTCGCCGCCTTGACCGGCGGGTGGGCGCGACGGAAACGGTGTTGGTGGACGCGCTCGACGGCAAAGAAATTTTAGCGCGGAGCGTCGCCGAAGCGCCGGAAATCGACCACGTCATCAAAATAAAAACGCCGCGCCGCCCGGCGCGAAAAATCCAAGCCGGCGATTTTTTAACCGTGAAAATCAACCGGCGGCAAGATTACGACTTGCTCGGCGAAATGGCGTAAGACGAATTATCAAGGGCTAAATTCTACGCGGTAATCACTTTGAGCACTTGGCGACGTTTGGCGTTTTCGCGCTATTCCCGTTATTGGCTAACGTCTCCCGCCCGCTGTTGCCAATCAGCCAATCGGCGCGACAAAAATCCGTGTGGACTAATCAGCGCGATAAGTTGGTGTTCAACAACAAGGACGCGGACTATTACCGGAATTACACCGACGCGGCGGCGGCAATCGCGCAAACCGGCGGCAAACGAATCGGGCTGTTGATTGGCGGCGACAGTTGGGAATATCCGTTGTGGCGGTATTTGCGGAAAAACGCGGCGGCAATGCCGCGCCTCGAACACGTTAAACCCGACGCGATACCGGCGGCAATCGAGGTTTTGTTTATTTTGGAGCGACCGGACGCGCTGTCGTCGCTCGCGCCGCGTGCCGCAAACGACTCGTCGGCGTTCGTTTTCCGGCGCGACCGCCGCGACCATTCGCCATGGGAAATGCTTTTTCCGCCGTCGGATTAAACCGCCGCTACGTTTGGCACAAAATCATTTCGCGGTCGGAGAAGCGGACGCGGCGGTCGGCGAGGATTTGGTAATTCTCGTGTCCTTTGCCCGCCGCCAAAACCACGTCTGCCGGTTGCGCCGCTTGCATCGCCAGCGCGAGCGCGGCGGCGCGGTCGGGCTCGAGAACGGGTTGAACCTCGCGGCTGAAACCGGCGGCGATTTCGTCGATAATCGCCTGCGGATTTTCGCCGCGCGGATTGTCGCTGGTTACCACAATGCGGTCGGCGTATTTTTCCGCCGCCTGCGCCATCAACGGACGCTTGCCGCGGTCGCGGTCGCCGCCGCAACCGAAAACCACCCACAATTTTCCCTGCGTCAGCGGGCGCAAGGTCGCGAGCGCCTGCGCCAACGCGTCCGGCGTGTGCGCGTAATCGACGAACGCCGTTTTGCCGTTCACGGCGACGCGCTCCAACCGCCCCGGCACGCCGGGGAAATTTTCTATCGCCGCGCTCACGGCGCCCGCGTCAAACCCGAGCGCCGTCAACGTCGCCAGCGCCGCCAGCGCGTTCAGCGCGTTGTGTTTGCCGGGCAACGGCATCCGCGCCGGATAACGTTCATTTCCCCGCTGAAAAACCAATTCACTACCGGTGATTTTTTCGGCGACGACGGTCGCCCGCCAGTCGCGTTCATTGTCAATACTGTCAATGCCGTAGCGATAAACCGGCGCGGGCAAACCGGCGACCATAAATTCGCCGTGCGCGTCGTCGGCGTTGACGATTGCCGGCGCGTCCGGCGGCAACATCTGAAACAGGCGGCGTTTGGCGGCGGCGTAATTTTCGCCGGTGCCGTGATAGTCGAGGTGGTCGCGGGTGAGATTGGTGAACACGGCGGCGGCGAAACGGTTGCCGTCCACGCGGTGGTTGGCGAGCGCGTGGCTGGAAATTTCCGCGACTAAATGCGTCGCGCCGGCATCGGCGGCTTGGCGCAAATACGCGGCGAAATCGACGCTTTCCGGCGTCGTCAACGGCGCGGGAATGTCCTCGCCGCCGACGGCGTAAATAATCGTGCCCAACATTCCGGCGCGCGCGCCGAGCGCGTTCAGCAAATAGCGCAACAAAAACGCGACGGTCGTTTTGCCGTTGGTGCCGGTAACGCCGAGGAGTTTGATTTGCCGCGACGGTTGCCCGTAAAACGCGGCGGACATTTCCGCCAAGGCGCGGCGAGCGTTCGGCGCGTGCAAATACGGCACGGGCAAAGCGGGCGGCGCGTTCTCGCCGAGAATCGCGACCGCGCCGTTCGCTATCGCCGCGGCG
Organism: Planctomycetales bacterium; assembly: GCA_025997475.1. Classification (GTDB taxonomy): domain Bacteria; phylum Planctomycetota; class SZUA-567; order SZUA-567; family SZUA-567; genus MS499-59. The sequence goes on along the minus strand of BNUQ01000005.1, from coordinate 40,155 downwards.
ATAAAGGCGGCGCCGTTTTTATGCACGCCGTCCAACGCGGCAAAAAGCGCGCCGGGGCGCACTTGGCGGCTGTCATAGGCGAGCGCGGTGATGTCCGGGTCTTGGGCGGGAGCGGGGAGGTTTAGCGCCGAAGCGAGGACAGAGAGTTTCATAGGCGGGAGAGCAATCAAGAATTAAGCGTGAGTGGTGGGCAGTTAAAAGTTAAAAGTTGAAAGTTGAAAGTTGAAATGGCGTGAGGCGAATTAAAAAATCAAACTCCGAAATTTTTAATTCTTAATTCTGCATTCTTAATTCTTAATTGAATTCCTTGCTCCGCCGACAAGGTCGCGAACGGTCGTCTGATGCGCTTCGCACCACGCGCGCAATTCGCCGGTTAAACGGCGGATGACCGCCGGTTCGGAAAAATGACGCATTCCGACTTGCACCGCCGTCGCGCCCGCCAGCAAAAAGCCGATTACTTCGCGAATGCCGGTGACGCCGCCGCAACCGATGACCGGACATTTGACCGCGCCCGCGACTTGCCACACGCAACGCAGCGCCAGCGGATGTATCGCCGCGCCCGACAAACCGCCGGTAACGTTCGCCAAAATGGGACGGCGTTTTTCGATGTCGATTGCCATTCCTAAAAAGGTGTTCGCCACGACAAGCGCGTCGGCGCCGGCTTGTTCGACGGCGCGGGCAATCGCCGCGAGGTCGGTTACGTTCGGCGAAAGTTTGACCCACAGCGGTAGCGCGGTTTCGGCGCGTAGCCGCGCGGTCAATTGCGCGGCGGCGCTCGCGTCGGTGCCGAACGCCATCCCGCCGCACTTCACATTCGGACAGGAGATGTTGATTTCGAGCGCGTCTATTTTTTCGCTCGCGGCGCTCAACCGGCGCGTAACTTCCGCGTAATCGTCTTCGCTTTGACCGGCGACGTTCGCCACCACGACGCGAGCGCGAGCGCGCAATTCCGGCAACAATTCGCGCAAAAAATAGTCAACCCCTTCGTTTTGCAGACCGATGGCGTTCAACATTCCGGCGGCGGTTTCGACGAGACGCGGCGGCGGATTCCCGCGCGTGGGGCGCGGCGTTACGCTTTTGCCGACGACGGCGCCGAGTTCGCGCAGGTCGATAAAATCGGCATATTCCTTGCCGCTACCGAACGTGCCGGAAGCGTTCATCAACGGATTTTCTAACGCCACCGCGCCGACGGCGGCGGCGAGGATGTTGGACATAGTTGACCTCGATTAACAATTAACAATTAACAATTGACAATTAACAATTAACCATCGGTGGCGTAACTATCAAAATTGCGCGAAGCGAATTTGATAAGCAAACTCCACTAATTGTTAATTGTCAATTGTCAATTGTTAATTGACCGACGCGCCGCCCGCGAAGCGCGGGCTTTTGGGTTGCTGGCAGAGATTGTGATGGCGTTGCAAATGCAGGTAGCGGTTGAGTTCCTCCGGCTTGATTAACCGCTCTTCGACGAAGTAGCGACCGAGGGGGCAGTTATACATTTTTTGGTAGCCAAGCAGGACGCGCAATTGCCGCTCGTCGATGATGCGCAAGCGCACCGCGGCTTCGCCCATCACTTCGCCGACGTGGCGATAACGGCGCAGGTCAATCATATCGCCGGCTTTGAACAGACCTTTTTCCAACGCGATTTCGCCGAGGCGCGGACGGCTGAGCCGTTGCCAGACCAGCGCGGAAAATAAATTTTCCCACGAGATTTTGCGGTGGTAATATAAAAATTCGCCGATCCGCAAAACGCGCTTCGGCACCGTGCCGTTGGCGTAAGTGTGATTTTTATTGTCGGCGCGCGCGGCGCGGGAAAACTTAAAGCCATACTGCGCCATCCGGCTGTCCGGCGTCGCGCGGTCGCGGCGAAAGAATTTCCAGCGGCGCGGCTCCTGTTTGACGACTTCTTCGACGGCGGCGTCGGTGCTTGCCATTTCGCTCCATTCCGGCAACGTTTTTTCGCCGGCGACGTAGGGCAACAGCAACTCGTATGCTTGCCGAATGTCGTGAAAGCGTTTTTGCAACACCGGCGCGTCCACGCCGATTTGCATCGCCAGGTCGGGGTGATTGCGCATCGCCATACTGCGAAACGCGGCTTTTAAGCCGGCGATTTGCAAGTAGTTGATGAACGCCGGCGACACGACGGTGTCCTCGCCGAACAACAACAAACAAGCGTTGGTCAAGGATTCGCTGTCAATGTCTTCTTCGACCGCTTCCGCCGTATTGCTTTGCCACATAATCCGTCCCTCGTCAATGCCAACCCGGGCAACGCGACGCCCGCGCGAACCGCATTCCGTATATCGTGCGGCGGCGGCGGCAACTTGAAAAAAAATGGAAAAAGGCGGGGATTTGCCTCTTGTGCGGCGGGGGGAATTTATCACAATGCCTCGCGCCAACGAGCGAAGTTGAAACGGCGATTTCGGCGCGCCAAACGCGGCGCGTCCGGCAAAAACGCTCGGACGCCGGTTCGACAAGCAGGCGCGAACAGTTCTAAAATGAACCATCCTCCGCGGGGAGTTTGACCACCCCGTAGCGCCCCCGCTCCCCCGGGGGCGTTTTTTTTGCGTCGGCGTAGTTTGTAACGGCAACGGTCCAGCCGATTGTGAAACGCCCGCCGCTCACTATGCTTGACGGCTGTCGTTTATCCTATTTCACCGGACGCCAACCGCCGATGTTATACGCCCTCATCAGCGATATTCACGGTAATTTGGAAGCGCTGACGACGGCGATGGCGTCAATCAAACGGGCGCGTCCCGACGCGATAATTTGTTTGGGCGACGTGGTGGGTTACGGCGCGAATCCCGAAGAATGCGCGCAAATCATCCGCGAAGAAGCCGATTTCTGCCTGCTCGGCAACCACGAGGCGGCGGTTACCGGCGCGCTCGAAATCGACTATTTTTCGGAATACGCGCGCGTCGCCGTCGAATGGACTATCGCGCAACTGTCGGCGGCGACGCGGGAATGGCTCGCGACTTTGCCCTATATGAGCATCATCAACAACGAATTTCAAGTCGTGCACGGGTCGCTGTATCATCCCGATATGTTCAACTATGTGTCCACGGTGAAAGACGCGCGGCTCAATTTCGTTTATATGAAAAAGCAGGTGTTGTTTTTGGGGCACACGCACCAGCCGCTGACTTTTTTCAACACCAATCCGTTGCGCTATTCGTCGGCGCCGGAGTTGAAATTACCGGCGGCGGGCAAAACGATTGTCAACGTCGGCTCGGCGGGACAACCGCGCGACGACAACTGGCTGGCGGCTTACGTGTTGTATGACAGCGAAAAACGCGAAATTTCGTGGCGGCGCTTGGAATACGACGTGAGCGCCACGATGCGAAAAATCATCGCCGCCCAATTGCCGGAAGCGTTGGCGTTGCGACTGCATTTCGGGCGGTAAGGATAGAGTTGAAAGGTTAGCGTTGAGAGTTGGGCGACGGTAGCGATTCGCGCGGCTTAAAAATAAAACTCCACGCCCTCAACTTTCAACGCTAAACGCTAAATTTTCAAAAAAAGGAACCTCGCGATGAAGATAAACACGGACAATATGCGACTGCAAATGGCCATCGGTTTTTTTCTGTTGACCGGCATTGTCGTAACGATGTTGATGGTCGTTTTTATGACCGGCGGCGTGCGGCTCGGCGGCGACGCCTATTACGTCAATGTAACGATGGAAAATATCGGCGACCTGAAAGTCGGCGCGCCGGTCAAATACGGCGGGGTCGAAATCGGCAAAGTCAAAAAAATCGGCATCAAAGACACCGACATTGAAATCCTCGCCGGCATCAACGGCGAATACAATTTGCAAAAAGACACGACGGCGAAAATCGGCGTCGCGGGTCTGGTCGGCGACGCGTTTCTTGAATTTAAGCGCGGCGCGGCGCGGGAATATCTGCCGAAAAACGGCGACCCCGCGCAAGCCCCGCGCCTGACCGGCGAGCCGCAGGGCGGGATGGCGGAAATGATGGTGCAGATGCAACAACTCAGCGGCGAAATCGAAACGACGGTCAAGAACATCAACGCCCTCATCGGCAAGCCGGAATTTCGCGAAAATATCGAACGAACCCTCGCCAACATCGAAAACTTCACCGGCAAAATCGCCGGTCTTATCGGCGGCGCGGAAAAGACGCTCGACCGCGTCGAGGTCGCCGTCGATAACGTCGTCGAAATTACCGTTGACGCAAAAAAAACGATGACCGCCGTCAACGCTTTCGCCGGCAAACTTTTTGCCGACGACCGCTTCGCCGAGGAGTTGCTGACCGTCGCGGACAACCTGGCGGCGTTGACGAAAATTTTTAGCGACCAAAAAGAGGTCATCGCCGCAACGCTGAAAAACGTCGGCGACGCCACCGGCGACGTGGCGCGGATTACCGGCGCCATCAAGCCGCAGACCGGCATTTTGCGTTTGTTGAGCGACGAACAAGCCGGCGCGGACGTGGCGGCGACCATCGCCAGTTTGCAACGCGCCGCGCGCGCGATTGCCACCGTGGGCTTAAGCGACGTTATCGCCGACAAATACATCGGCGACAAAATCGCCGAAAAATGGCTGACGAACCACAAGGGAACGCCGGAGCAAATGGCGCGGGATTGGAAAGCGTGGATGGCGAACCAAAAAGATTACAACGCGCAGATTTCCGGCGGCGCGCGTTATCCGGCGGCGGCGTATCGCGGCGCGCCGACCGTGGCCGCGCCGGAAGCGGTGGAGGTCTATTACGAACCGGCGGGGTCGCCGATTATCATCGCGCCGAACCGTAGCCGCCCGACAACGGAACAACACCCGTTGCAGTGGCTCTATGAGAGATAAAGTTGAAAGTTAAAAGTTGAGAGAGTGAGCAGTGGTTGGCAATCGCTTGCGACTGCCAACTGTCAACTTTCTTTCAACTTTCAACTTTTAACTTTTAACTTTCAACTTTAGAAAAATGTCCCTTTCCCGCTTAAATCAAATTATTGGCGTCGCGGTTGTCGCCGTGGTCTTGTTGCTGGCGGCGGCGGCGTTTCTCGCGCAATACCGCAACTGGCTCGGCAAAGAGCGATATGTCGTGCGCGGTTTTTTCACCAACATCGGCGGCTTGTTGGTAAATTCGCCGGTGCGGATGGGCGGCACGACGGTCGGGCAGGTAACGCGCGTGCGTTTTCTGACCGACGGGCGGATTGTCGTCGTCGCGGAATTGTTGCTGGAAGCGCCTATCCCCGACGACAGCGTTTTGCAAGCCGGCACGACGACGGTAACCGGCGACGCTTATCTCGGCGTGTTGTCCGGCGATTCCCGCCAATTTATTTTGCCCGCCAAACGCCAACCGACGCGGGACATCGTTACGTTGCCGACGATTAATTACTCCGGTCTCGGCAGTATCGGCGATATTTACGCCAATCTCAGCAAAATGGCGAATTCGGTCGCGCAGAATATTTTGTATTTCGTCGGCGAAGGCGAAAATTCCCCGCCCGCCCGCGTCAACCGCATTTTCGCCAACGTCGAGCGCTGGGCGGAGAAAGTCGAAACGGCGCGGCTGACCGCGACGGTCGATAAGGCGCGGCGTCTCGGCAACGAATTGGGGCAAGTAACCGCGCAGGCGGAAAATTTGCGCGACCGCGTTTTCGCGGCGCTACCGGCGGAGAAACAAACAAAATTAGCCGCCGACATTGCGGTGATGCGCCACGGCGCGACCGCCGTTCGCGCGATGTGGCAGGCGCAACAACCGGCGCGGACGCAAACCGAAACCGCGCAAAAACAAATCGCCGATTGGGCGGCGCAAACGCATTATTCGCCGCACAGCGTCGTCGGCGTGTTGTTGACCGACCCGCAATACAGCGTGGCGGCGACGCTGAAAGTGATTGAGGACGCCTACCGTTCCGTAACCGACAAATCGCTATTCGCCAAGTTGGTCTATGTCGCGAAAAATTTCCTGCACGGTCGCGCCGCGGCGAAAAATTTTATCGACGCGCATTGGCGGGGCGGCGCCGACCTGACCGCGTTCTACCGTGCGTGGGCGGATTATTCCCGCCAAACCAAAAGCGCGCGCTTAGAGCAATGAGCGGTGGCTCGATGCAAAGTTCACGCTCTTTAGGGCGTGGTGGACGAACAAAAAAAAGAAATGGTCTTTGCCGTTCGGCTAAAGCCGGTCATTGTTCCAACGCTATCCACGCCTTAAAAGGCGTGGCAATTGAATAGAGCATTTCCAACCGAAGATTCTCCGCGTCCGCCGCGCTTCGGTGAGAAACAAAAAATTCGTGGATACGTTCGTAATTCGTGGATACGTTTTTTAAGGAGAAACCGATGAAAAACCTACTGTTCCTCGCGCTCTTCGCGCTAACTTTCACCGCTTACGCCGACGACGAAGCGGCGGCAAATCCGCGCGACGGCGAGAACGTCGAAAACAATTTCGATTGGCGGGTGCGCACGGCGTTTCCGGCAACCGGCGTCGCGGCGGTCGATGCGCAGGTGAGCGCGTTTCTTAAAAATTTTCTCGCCGGTCAAATCGCCGCGTCCGGCGAGGTCTTTGCGCCGTATAACGCGACCTTGACCGTCGTCGGCAAATTGACGCGCCCGTCGAGCCGCGCGGTGAGCGTGGTCTTGCTGATGGATAATTATGAACAATCGGCGGCGCACCCGTCGCATCTGACGCGCGTGTTGAATTATGAAGCGTCCGGCGCGGCGTTGCCGTTCAATAAAATTTTCGGCAAACCGGAAAACGCGCTGACGATTTTCGCCCGCCTCGCGCCGACCTTGGCGCTCGAACAATTAAAGAAAATTGTCGCCGACGACGGCGCGCTCGCGCAACCGGACGCCGCCGACTTGCAAGAAATGCTGACGGGTTTTCAAGACGGTTTCGCGGCGACGGCGGAAAATTACGCGGCGGTCGGGTTGGAGCCGACGGGCGTCCGCCTTTATTTTCAGGAATACCAAATCGCGCCGTATTCATTCGGAATGCCGACCGTACTTATCCCGCTCGCCGACTTGGCGGACGCGGAGCCGAACTTGGCGTTGTGGGGGAAGTAATTAGAGTTCAGAGTTGAGAGTTTAGAGTTGAGCAATGGTTGCGCTTCGCGCGTCTTAAAAATAAAACTCCGCACTTTCAACTTTCAACTTTCAACTTTCAACTTTCAACTCTCAACTCTCAACTCTCAACTCTCAACGCTATGCCTCTCGTTTCGCTCACCCGCCAAAATGATTACGCCTTGCCCGCGCTCCGCGTCGCCGTCGGCGAATTGCTCGCGCCGCTCGGCGGGATGAAACGCTTCGTCAAAGCCGGCGACCGCGTGGTGTTGAAATTAAATCTGGTCTGTCCCACCCGCGGAAATTTAGTCGCCTACACGCAGGCGGAAATTTTTCAGGTCGTCGCCGAGATGGTTCTCGATTGCGGCGGTAAAGTCGTCGCCGGCGACAGCCCCGGCGCCGGTTCCGCCGCCAAAGTCGCGAAAATCGCCGGCATCGCGCCGCTCGCCGAAGCGCTCGGCGTGCCGATTATCGAATTTACCGGCAAGGAAATTTTCTCCGCCCGGCGCGTCTTCCGCCAACTGACGCTCGCCCGCGAATTGCTCGAAGCCGACGCCGTCGTCAATTTGCCGCGCCTGAAGACGCACGGACAAATGATGTTGACGGCGGCGGTGAAAAACCTGTTCGGCGCGGTCATCGGCACGGAAAAATTCGCGTGGCATTATCGCGCGGGCGCGGACTACGCGATGTTCGCGCGAATGTTGTATGAAATCGAACGCGCCGTCGCGCCGCGCTTGACGATTCTCGACGCCATTGTGGCGATGGACGGCAACGGTCCGACGGCGGGTTCGGCGCAACCGCTCGGTTTCCTCGCCGCCGGCGAAGACTCGACCGCCATCGACGCGACGATGATGAAAATTTTAGGGCGCGCGCCGGAAGATTTATACACCGTTCAAGCCGCGACCGCCGCGGGCGACACCGCGTGGCAAAACGTCGAATTGCGCGGCGTCGAAAATTTAGCCGACCTCAAACCGACGCGCTGGCGGTGGTCGCCGACGCAAACGCTGGCGATGATTCCGCCGCGCCTGTGGCGTTATTTGCCGTTCGTTACCGAAGAAAAATTTCGCCGCTGGACGGCGCTTTATCCGCAAATAGTCGCGGGCAAATGCGTCCGTTGCGGCAAATGCCTGACCGTTTGCTCGGTGGGCGCGCTGGCGTTTAACGGCGCGGACGTAGCCGTCAATCAAAATAAATGCATCCGCTGTTATTGTTGCCACGAACTCTGCCCGCACCACGCGCTCGAATTGCGCGGCGGGTGGCTCTCCCGCTGGTTGCGGCGGCTGAATTGGCTTTGGCAGAAAATTTGAGAGCGAGCAGTTGAAGAGCAATTAACAATTAAAAATTAACAATTAACAATTGTGGAAAGGATGCGCTCCGCGCATTTTAAAAAATAACTCCGCTAAATAATTGTTAATTGTCAATTGTGAATTGTTAATTGTTAATTCCGTCGTTTCCGCGAAGGCAAGAATTTTCCATTTATTTCGATTAGGACCCCTGCCCAATGATGCGTTTCGGCATTGATATCGGCTCGACCACCACCAAGGCGGTTTTGCTTGACGGCGGGGCGGCGCAAAAAATTATTCGCCCGACCGGTTGCCGACCGGCGGCGACGGCGCGGCAAATTTGGGAAGAATGCGGCTGTCCGCCGCGCGCGGCGGCGACCGGCTACGGGCGGACGCTCGCCGATTTTGCCGATAAAAAAATCACGGAAATCACGTGCCACGCCCGCGGCGTCCGCCATTTGCACCCCGACGCGCGGGCGCTGATTGATGTCGGCGGGCAGGACAGCAAAGCGGCGGCGCTCGACGCGAACGGCGGCGCGCGTCAATTCGCGATGAACGACAAATGCGCCGCCGGCACGGGCGCGTTTATCGAAAGCATTTTGCGCCGGTTTAATTGGGGCTGGGCGGATTTGCCCCGCGTCGCGGCGGCGCCGCCGGAACCGCTGACCATCAACGCGACGTGCGCGGTGTTTGCCGAGAGCGAAGTTATTTCACTGTTGGCAAACGGCGCGGCGGTTGAGCGGATTTTAGCCGGAATTCATCGGGCGGCGGCCAAACGCATCGCGCGGTTGTTCGCGCAAACCGGCGGCGGCGCGCCGGTTTATTTCACCGGCGGCGCGGCGCAAAACCCGCTCTTAAAAATCGCGCTCGAACGGGAAATCGGTCTGCCGCTGAACGTCGCGACCGACCCGCAATTCGTCGGCGCGTATGGCGCGGCGGTGTCCGTTACTTAAATTTCCCGCGCGGCAAATAATGGACGGCGGCGGTTAGGCGCTGCTTCGGAATAACTTATCAAAATATTTTCTCGCCCGGTTGCGGCGAATGTGGCGGCTACCGAACTACTCGAAGAAAACAACCGCTCGTAATTCGTAATTTTTAATTTGTAATTTCCCCCCTCCCGCCCCTGAAAGTTTTCCCCGATGAAATTTGTGGACGCGACGACGGTTACGGTTACTTCCGGCAAAGGCGGCGACGGGCTCGCGTCTTTCCGGCACGAGCGCAACCTTCCGCTCGGCGGTCCCGACGGCGGCGACGGCGGACGCGGCGGGAGCGTCATTCTCCGCGCCTCGGAAAACGTGGACACCTTGCTCGCGCTCGCCCGCACCGGCAAATACAAAGCCGCCGACGGCGAAGCGGGACGCGCCGTTTGCCGGCACGGCGCCAACGCCGCCGACCTGACGATTGAAGTGCCGGTCGGCACGCTGATTGCCGACGGCGGCGAAATTCTCGCCGACCTGACCGCGCACGGGCAGGAGGCAATCGTCGCCCGCGGCGGCGCCGGCGGTTTCGGCAACCGGCGCTACGCGGCGGCGCTCAACCAAGCCCCCGACGAATTCACTTACGGCGGCGAAAGCGAAACGAAAAAACTGCATTTGGAATTGAAACTCATCGCCGATGTCGGGCTTATCGGTTTCCCCAACGCCGGCAAAAGCACGCTGTTGGGACGGCTGTCGGCGGCGCGTCCGAAAATCGCCGACTATCCGTTCACCACGATGCAACCGCAACTCGGCATCGTCGAAAACGGCGCGGGACGAGAATTGATTTTGGCGGACATTCCCGGCTTAATCGCGGGCGCGGCGGCGGGGCGCGGCTTGGGACACGAATTTTTACGGCACGTGGAGCGCTGTCGCGTGTTGATTCATTTGGTCAATTTGTATCCGTTGGACGGCACTTATCCGTGGGACAATTTTCACGCCATCAATCGCGAACTCGCGGCGTTCAGCGAAAAATTGGCGCAAACGCCGCAAATCGTCGTCGGCAATAAAACGGACTTGACCGGCGCGGACGACGCGCTGGAATTGTTGCGCGCCGAAATCGGTCTGCCGGTCATCGGTATCAGCGCCGCCACCGGCGCGGGGCTGAAAGAGTTGAAAAGGGAAATGTTCAAAAACAATTAACAATTAACAATTTACAATTGATTGATTTATAGGATGCGGTTACTCTAAATGAATTGGGCTAAAGCCCGCTCATTTTTTTCGCCATTTTACCCGCCGTTAAAACGGCGGGCTATTGAATTTCGCGGCGGCTTCGCCGCATCGCAATCGACGGCGATAAATCACCGCCGAAATAACTCACTGCCCACAGGAGAAATTATGCCCGAAACGCTTTTCCGTAACGGCGCGTTGTTGTTGCCGGACGCGGCGGTTTTAGAGAACGGTTGGCTTCGCGTCCGCGACGGTAAAATCGCCGCTTACGGCGCGGGCGCGGTTGTTCCGGCGGCGACGGACGAGGTCGTCGAACTCGGCGGCAATTTGCTGATGCCCGGCTTAATCAACGCCCACACGCACGCCGCGATGACGCTGTTTCGCGGGTTGGCCGACGATTTGCCGCTGATGGACTGGCTGAACAATTACATCTTTCCCGCCGAAAAAAATCTCACCGCCGAATGGGTCAAATGGGGGACGTTGCTCGCGTGTGTGGAAATGATACGCGGCGGCACGACGACGTTCGCCGATATGTATTTGTTCATCGACACGGCGGCGACGGCGACGGAAGCGAGCGGTCTGCGCGCGGTCGTCGGCGAGGTGCTCTACGATTTTCCCAGTCCGCATTACGGCGCGGCGGAAAACGGGCTGAAATTTACCCGCGACTTTATTCAACGCTGGCGCGGACACCCGACCGTTCACCCCGTCGTCAACGCCCATTCGACTTACACTTGTTCGCCCGCGCTGTTGCAAGCCGCGAATGAAATCGCCGCCGAATACGACGTGCTGTTGCATCTGCACGTCGCGGAAAACGAAGCGGAAGTCGCGCAAGTCGCCGAACGCTACGGCGCGCGTCCGCTGAAACATTTGGCGAACCTCGGCTTGGCGACGCCGCGCCTGCTCGCCGCGCATATGGTTCATCTTGACGACGAAGAGATGGAATTGACGGCGGCGAACGACGTGAAAGTGGCGCACAATCCGGTGAGCAATCTGAAATTGGTCAGCGGCGTGGCGCGCGTGCCGGAACTGTTGCGGCGCGGCGTCGCGGTGGGGCTTGGCACCGACGGTTGCGCCAGCAACAACAATCTCGATATGTTCAACACGATGAAGACGGCGGCGGTTTTGCACAAATGGGACGTCCGCGACGCAACGGCGCTCTCGGCGGCGCAAACGCTGACGCTCGCGACCGCCGCGCGGTGTCTGCGCCTCGAAAAAATCACCGGCAAAATCGCCGTCGGGTTGGCGGCGGATTTAGTCGTCGTCGATTTCTCGACGCCGAATATGCGCCCGTGCTACGACCGCGCGGCGCAATTGGTTTATGCCGCGACGCCGCACAATGTCCGCGACGTGATGGTTCACGGCAAATGGTTGCTCCGCGACCGCCGCGTTCTGACCATCGACGAAAACGAGGTCTATGCCAACGTCGAAATTATCGCCGAAAAAATCCGGCGGGCGGTGGGGAGGGGCAATTAACAATTAACAATTAACAATTAAGAATTAAGAATTAAGAATTGAAAATTGAGGTTATGCGATTGGTTGTATTTTGATAATTATTCCGACAGCCGTATGGACGAATAATTATTCGCCCCGAGATAACCGCGCCGACGGCGCGAATACCGCCTACGGCTCACCGTCCCCGCCCGCTTCTTGCAACCGCCGCCGCCGTTTCTATCATTCGCCGCTTCATTGTAATTCGTGATTTTTCTTTTTCGGAAAGGGTAATTCTATGCGCAAACCATTTATCTGCGGCAATTGGAAAATGAACAAAACGTGGAACGAAGCGGTAGATTTCCTCGGCGATTTCCTGCCGCGGTTGCAGGGCGTGGACGGCGGTAAAGTGCAGGTCGGTATCGGCGCGCCGTTTATTTCGCTCGAACGAATGGCGACCACCGCCAAAGGCAGTATCCTCGAAATCGGCGCCGAAAATTGCTTTTGGGAAGAGAAAGGCGCGTTCACCGGCGAAATCGCCCCGAATATGATTAAAGCCGCCGGTAGCACTTTCGTCATCATCGGCCACAGCGAGCGCCGCCAATACTTCGGCGAAACCAACGAAACCATCAACAAAAAACTCGTCGCGTTATTGAAACACGGTTTAGTCGGCGTCGTCTGTATCGGCGAAACGTTGGCGCAACGCGAAGCCGACCAAGCCGAAGCGGTCGTCAAAGACCACATCACCGGCTCGCTGAAAGGCATCGCCGCCGATGACTTGAAAAACGTCGTGCTGGCGTATGAACCGGTTTGGGCAATCGGCACCGGCAAAACCGCCTCGCCCGCGCAGGCGCAAGAGATTCACGCTTTCGCGCGTAAAACTTTGTCCGACCTCTACGGCGCGGCAATCGCCGACGCCACGCGGATTCTCTACGGCGGCTCGATGAATCCCGCCAACGTTAAAGAATTGATGGCTTGTCCCGACGTGGACGGCGGACTTATCGGCGGCGCGGCGCTCAAGCCGGACGACTTCGAGAAGTTGGTCAAATTTAATCAATAGACCTGTTTTCGAACGCGGTTGCTCTATTCAATTGCCACGCGCTTTAGCGCGTGGATAGCGTTGGAAAAATGACCGGCTTTAGCCGAACGGTTTATTGGGGATTTGGGCTAAAGCCCGTTTCTTTTTGACCGTCCACCACGCCCTAAAGGGCGTGGCAATTGAATAGAGCATTTCTAATTCGTATTTCTCCGCGTCCGCCGCGCCGCTGTGAGAAACAAAAAAAGTTAAGACATAGGTCTAAATTCGTGAAAATTCGTGGATAAGTTCTTTCCCTTTAATTAACCGAAAATGATTCTCGACTCTCTCGCCAACGCGCCGCTTTATGAAAATTTGCACCCGCGCTTGGCGCGGGCGTTCGCGTTTTTGCGTGAAACGAATTTGGCGGCGCTCGCCGACGGGCGCGTGGTCATCGACGGCGATAAAATTTTCGCCAACATGCAAACCGTTGCCGGCAAAACGCCGGACGCCGCGCCGTTCGAGACACACCGGAAATATATTGACATTCAGGTGCCGGTTAGCGCGCCGGAAACGATGGGCTGGCTTCCGGCGGGCGACTTGCGCCGCGCGACGGACGCTTATGACGACAGCCGCGACGTGGCGTTTTGGGCGGATAAAACGGATAATTTCATTCGCGTTCTGCCCGGACAGTTCGCCGTATTTTTCCCGACGGACGGACATCAACCGGCAATCGCCGCGGGGCAACTGAAAAAAATTATTGTTAAAATTCTGGTTGAAAAATAACCGAAATTAAAATCCGTTGTTACGCGGTCAACCAAAAGACGCGAATTTCTACGAATCGGAGAGAATTTTTCGTGTTCATTTCGGTTCTTTTTTTTGGCGCGTAACGTGAGTTAAAATTTTTTATTAGCCGTGGGCGAGGAGGCAACTGTGGGAATTTTTCTGAGCGTGGTCTTTTTTATCGTGGCGTTTTTGATGATTTGCGCGATTCTGTTGCAGGAAGGCAAAGGCGGCGGCTTGGCGTCGATGGGCGGCGCGGCGACCGACAGCGTGATGGGCGGGCGCAATCCGCTACGTAAATTCACGGCGTTTTGTTTCGCGATTTTCGTTATCGTGGTGGTGGGTTTGAATTACGCGAATAGCCGTCAGGCGAACGTCGAAATCAACGCCGGTTTGGCGTTGCCGGCGGCGCCGGCGATAGAAACTCTTTTGCCCGACGACCCGACTTTACCCGCTGACGCTTTACCCCTTGACGGCGACGCCGCTCTCCCCCTTGCACAACCGGCAACCGCGCCGTCCGCGCCGACAGAATCGGCGACCCCGGTCGCGCCGGAATTGGCGCCGGAATTGCCGGATTCTCCGGCGGACAACGCGCCGGCGCAAGAATAGATTGGCTTTTATTTTTATGAAAGTGAGAACTATGTCTTCGAACATTAAAGTTGACTGGGAAAAAGTGATGAACAGTCGGGCGATAACTGCGGTTACGCATTACGCGCCTACTAATTCCGCGTCGCCTTACGACGCCGACCGCGACGCGCGGGTTGGCAAATATGTTCGCGGTGAAAATGGTCGCTTGTTGAAAGGATTTATCGACAACCTCGCCGGAGTTAACGCCCAATGAGCGCTTCCGACGAGGTGTCTTTCGTGAAAAATAATCGCTTGTCTGCCGCCGATATTCTTACGCAAAAAAGGTCGGACATAGAGCGTTTGGCGCGGCGGCTTCACGATATTTTTACCGAGCAATGCCGCGGTTGGCGCAACATCAAAATAAATCCTTTCATTTTGCGCGAGGCGGTCGAACACTATTTTTGCGACGTGTACCGGTTACAACTTTTTCGTCCGGTTGACAATATCGACATACACAAAGAAGCCGCCTTTATTATGAAGTGGGTAGCGAAGATTAAGCCGGTTGGCATCGTGTCCGTGTCCGCCGAACCGGAAAAATCTACGGTTATGGTTAATGCTTGGTTTGCCATCCACGCCGGTTTTTCGTTGCTTCAATTGGGCATAAAAGGCGTGATGAACGCCGGCAAACTCACGCCGGATTACGTGGTTAATCTTGCTTATCGGCTTCACTTGCATCCGGTTGACCCGATTTCACTGGCTTCGGAACTATTCACTTTAAAGATGTCGTTGGATTCTCCGGCGGACAACGCGCCGGCGCAAGAATAGATTGGCTTTTACCTGTGCGGTAGAATCAAGAGTTGAAAATTGAAAGTTAAAAATTCAGATTTGCGCTTGCGTTCTTTGCGTTTCTTAAATTCTTAAACTACTTAGAACTTATCCGCATATAACTAATCGGCGGTTTGCCCCGTAGGGGCAAAATATCGGTAGAAACGCCGCCGCCTTGAAACCGCGTCCCGTAGGGACGCCGCAATGTCGGTCAAATGGCGCTTGATGTCTCGCTACCGACATTCCGTCCTACGGGACTGCGTCCCCTACGGGACGGGGAATTTTTACCGTATCGTTTCTACCGACATTGCGTCCCTACGGGACGGCGTCCCCTCTCGGGGTTGAGATTAGCGGGGACGCTTTTCCCCGAGTTACGCGGCGGATACCGCCTCGCCGCTCCACCGTTATTCACATTAAGCCCCGGTCGGGGCTTTTAGCGGACACGTCCGCCGCGGCGGAGTTGATGATGACAAATTTGCGTAAGCATGAATTAACAATTAACAATTAACAATTGACAATTAACAATTATTGAAAGGATGCGCTCCGCGCATTTTAAAAATAACTCCGCTAAATAATTGTTAATTGTTAATTGTTAATTGCTTTTCTGGCGACGGAGCCAACTTTGCCGGTGATGATTTCGGCGGTGAAAGTAAATAATTCGGCGTGCGGCGAGCGCCAAAAATCCGCCGGCAAACCGGCTTTGCCGGCGCAACAGTTGCCCCAAAATTCCGCGACCGACCAGCCGGTTTCCGTCGCGACTTGCGGCAAAAAACAACCGCTCCGCCCGCCGCCGCGCACATAAATTCCGTCGCGCCCCAACCCAATTTTTTCCGGCGCGGCGCACGGCGTTAGCGGCGACAACACCGACACCTCAAACTCCACGCGCGACAAATCCGCCGGTCGCAAACGATTGCCGGCAAAACGCGGGTCTGCCGTCGCCGATAAATTGGCATACGCCGCGACCGTCAAATACAGCGGTTGGTCGGAGGTAAAACAGCCGAGACAGCCGCGCAATTCGCCGCCGGTTTTGTAAGTAACAAAACAGCCGCCGCTTTGCGTCAACGCCGCGCCCGCCGGCTTGACCGGCGCAAAATTTTCACCCGCCACCGCCGCGGACAACGCGCCGCCCACCAATCGCCGGAGATAATTTTTGTCGTCGTCGCTAAACATTTGTCCCCACGCCGTTTGCGGAATAAAGGCGATAACCGTTTCTACCACGCAATAATTATCGCGCCGAGCGTAATCAGCAAGCCGCCGACGAGCGTTTTCACCTCGACCGTTTCACGCAGGAAAACGAACGCCAGCAACATCGTTAAGACGACGCTTAATTTATCGAGCGGCGCGACTTTGGCGACCTCGCCGGTCTCTAACGCCTTAAAATAAAAAAGCCACGAACCGCCAGTGGCAAGTCCCGACAGAATTAAAAAGAACCAATGGCGCTGGCTGAGCGTTCCGATTTCGCGCCATTGTCCGCCCACAATCACGATTGCCCACGCCAGCGCCAACACGACGGCGGTGCGCACCGCCGTGGCGACATTGCCGCCGATGCCGCCGACCCCGACTTTCGCCAAAACCGCGGTCAGCGCGGCAAACAACGCCGAAAGAAGCGCGTAGTATTTCCACATAAGAGTTTATTTCTTGTCGCTATCGCCGCCAATCGTGTCGCGCATTTTGGTGTCGGACTGAATGTTTTGCATTTTGTAATAATCCATAATGCCCAAATTGCCGTTGCGGAACGCCTCCGACATCGCCAGCGGAATTTCGGCTTCGGCGGCGACCACTTTCGCCCGCATTTCCGCAATCCGCGCCTCTTGCTCCGCTTGCGCGGCGCGGGCTTCGGCGGCGCGTTTTTCCGCGTCCGCTTGCGCCACCTGCTTGCGCGCGTTCGCCCGCTCAATGTCCAACTTCGCGCCGACGTTGTCGCCGACGTCGATGTCCGCAATATCAATCGACAAAATTTCAAACGCCGTGCCGGAGTCGAGCCCTTTCGCCAACACCGCTTTCGAGATGAGGTCGGGATTTTCCAGCACCCGCGCGTAAGTGTCCGCCGAGCCAATCGCCGAGACGATGCCCTCGCCGACCCGCGCGATAATCGTTTCGTCCGTCGCGCCGCCGACGAGCCGCTCAATGCACGTCCGCACCGTAACGCGGGCTTTGGCTTTGAGTTGGATGCCGTCGCGCGCCACCGCGTCGAGCGTCGATTTGCCGGTTACCGGTTTCGGGCAGTCAATCACGCGCGGGTCAACCGAGGTGTTGACGGCGGTAACGATGTCGCGTCCGGCGAGGTCAATCGAACACGCCTTGTCGAACGACAATTTTATTTGCGCCCGCTCGGCGGCGATGAGGGCGCGGACGACGTTCGTAACGTTGCCGCCGGCGAGCAAATGCGCGCCGAGCGCGGTCGGCTCAATGTGCAAGCCGGACTGATGCGCCATCACCAAAGCGTGCGTCAAAACCGGCACGTTGCCGCGCGAGAGGTAGTGGCTTTCTAAAAATTCGCGGTTGATTTTTACGCCGGCTTTGTGCGCCATAATCAAGGAATTGACAATCGTCGAGGCGTTGACTTTGCGGAGCGACATGCCGAGCAACGACATCAAGCCGACGCGCACGTCGCTGAAATGCGCCTGAATCCACAGCCGTCCGTAAAAGACCAGCAATAAAAAAATCGCGCCGCACACGACGAATAACACGGGAATCAGTAACGCCACTAATTGGGTCGGAATCGCCATCGCAGTTCTCCTTCGGTTGGTATAGAGGGGGGACGGCTTTTCCGCCGCCGTAGTGATTTGAATGGGGTGAGTTTAGGCAAAACCGGCGCCGACGCAAAAGAAGGCGGAGTTACGTCGGGGACTGTTTTCGGGTGACGGAAGCGGTAAAAATGGCAGTGGCGGCAGAAGAAAACTCGCGACTATTCGCGTTTTAGACGAATTTAACGGTCTTTCAGCGTCGCGTTCATACTGCCGGTGCGGTAGCCGCGCAGGTCGAGGGCGATATAGGTAAAGCCGAGACGGCTAAACTCGTCGCCGATTTTTTGCCGCATCGCCGCCGCCGCGCACCGCGCGATGTCGCCGGCGTCAAGTTCAATCCGCGCCAATTTGCCGTTTTCGTGCAAGCGCACCCGCACCGTGCGAAATCCTAAATCCAATAAAAATTGCTCGGCGCGGTCGAGTTGCCGCAATTTTTCCGCGCTGATTTTTTCGCCGAACGGAAACCGCGACGCCAAACAGGCGAACGACGGCTTGTCCCACGTGGGCAGAGCAAGTTCGCGCGACAATTCGCGGATTTCCGCTTTGGTCAGCCGCGCCTCGCGCAACGGACTTAAAATTCCGGCTTCGGCAATCGCGCGATGTCCGGGGCGATAGTCGCTTTCGTCGTCAAGGTTCGACGCCTCGGCAATCGCCGCGATGCCGTTTGCCGCCGCGACTTTTTGGATTTGCCCGAACAATTCTTTTTTGCAGAGATAACAGCGCTCCGGCGGATTGTCGGCGAAACCCTCGACCGCCAATTCTTCGGCGTCAACCAACAAGTGCCGAATTTGCGCGTCGGCGCAGAATTTTTTCGCCGCGTTCAGTTCGCGCTCCGGGAAACTTAATGAGCGTCCGGTTACGGCGACGGCGCGCGCACCGAGCGCGTCGTGTGCGATTTTTAATAAAAAGGTCGAATCGACGCCGCCGGAAAACGCCACCGCCACCGCCGGTAGTTGGCGGAAGCGCGCGGTCAGCGCGGCTAATTTTTCGTGAATATCAGACATAATGGCGCGGTAGTGTAACGCGCGACGGGGAAGGCGTCAAAGGCAGGGGTGGCGAAGAGTTGGTAGTCGGTAGTTTTTAGTTGGTAGCGATGGAGTTTAATCGGCAAAGATTCGCTTCGCGTGCGCCGGCGGATTTGCCCATAAAAACTCCACCACTACCAACTATCAACTATCGACTGCAAACTATTTTCACGGTTTTTGTGGAGTTTAATCGGCAAAGATTCGCTTCGCGTGCGCTGGCGGATTTGCCCATAAAAACTCCACCACTACCAACTATCAACTATCGACGGCAAACTATTTTCACGGTTTTTCTTGACGGAGAAAGTTGAGCGCATACACTTTGCCCGTTTATATTCCGGCAACTCGGCGGCGCGTTAAAATTCGTTAAAATTTGCGAAATCTTCACGTAGAGAGGCGACTCATGAGCAGTAACAATGCGATGTTAGACGCGGTCAACGAACTTCTGCACCACGATAATTTTGACTTGCAAATTGCCGCCGTGCGCGTGTTGGGCGCGACGCAAATGCTGGACGACCGCGCCGTCAAGTCGATGTGCGACCTGCTCGCGCACTCCGCCAACGTCGAACTGCACGCCGCGATTATCGACACTTTCCGCGCCAAGCCGCATCCGCTGGCGCTCAAATATCTCGTGCAGTCGCTCGCCCGCGACTCCGGCAACGCCGCCCGCGCCCTGACCGCGCTCGTCGCCAGCGGCGACGACAGCATCGCCGCCTTGCGCTCGCAATTCGGCTCGTTGCCGTTCTCCGCGCAACGGCAAGCCGTCTCCATCATTTCGTTAATCCGCACCGCGGCGGCGCACCAATTTTTTATCGATTTATGCCACACGCAGGACAGCGAACTCTTGCGCGAAATGATTCGCCTGTTTCGCGAAAATTTTTCGCGTTACCGCCAGCCGGAAATCGCCGACCTGCACGGCAAACTGACGGACGCGCTGAAAGACCCGCGCGCCAAAGCCGCCGCCACCGCGCTCTCGACTTTTATCATCGCGCTCGGCATCGCCGGTTCCGTCAACGACTACGCCGCGCTTCTGCCGTTTTTGTCCAACAATTATCCGCTGATTGTCCGCCGCCACGCGCTCGGCAGTTTGGCGAATTTCAATTATTCGACGACGCGACATAAAGAATTGTTCGACGCCGTGTTGGATATTTTGGGCGAAAACGAATACGACGGCCTCGTGCGCTACGCCGTCGCCGTGTTGAATAATTTCAATTTGCGCCGGCAGAACAACGACCAAATCCGCGCCCTGTTGGACAACAAACATCTCGGCGTGCGCGTGTATGCGGTGAAAAATTTGGCAACGGTCGATTCGGTCGCCAACGCCGAGACGGTGTTGAAAATCTGGCACACCTCGCGCGAGTCGCCGTTGCGCGACGCGGCGGTGGCGGCGTTGCGCGCGATGCCGTCGTCGGTCGCGGTCATCCTGCGGCATTTGGAAGAATTCACCGGACACGCGGAGGCGTATGAGTTGGTGCAAATTTTGAGCAGTCACGCCAACCGCATCAACGACGAAAAGGCGAAAGAATTGTTCGACCGGATGTATGCGCTATATCAAAAGCGGCACGAGGAAAGTTATCAGTTGTATCGCTCGGCGCTGGCGCATTTGCGCGGCGAAGTGTTGCTCAAAGAGGTCTGCGCGCTGGCGCAAAAAGAGCAGAAAAGCAAGAATTGGGCGGGAGTCGGCGATATTTTGCGCATCATCGACCACACGGAATTATTGACGCCGGAACTCCGTTTCGACTTGGCAATCGCGCAACTGAAAACCAGCAAATTAAACCGCGCCCGCACCGCGCGGGACGCCGACCCGTGCCTTGACAATTTCAAATGGTTTTTGCGAGAAACGGAAAAGGGCTTGACGCCAAAACTGCTCGCCAACAAATCGCTGACGCCGGAGGAATTGCTGTATTTGGGCTTCCATTTTGCGGAACAGATGAACGCCGAGCGGCGCTTCGGCTTGGAAATGCTGAAAGCGCTCCGCGAAAAATACGACAAAACCGAAGTCGGCAAAACGGCGGATAAAAAATTGAAGTCGGAGGGGTATTGATAGAGTTGAAAGTTGAAAGTTAAATATGAGCAATTATCACTTTTAGAATTTCTAAAATATCGTGCCGGTGCGCCGCTGAAAGCATCCCGAACAGCCGAAAAATTTCCAAAAACACCGGCGCGTTGGCGGCATCAACGAGCAGTTTGGCGACTTCATTTTGCTTGGCGGGTCTGCCGATTAGCGGCGTATCGGCAACTAATTTGGTCAACGGAAAACAGAGGTACAACATCGGCATAATGCCGACCGCATACTGTTTTTCGCGGGCAATAATTTCCGCGACAATGTCAAAGTCGCCGAATTTATGCACCAATAACGGATATTGCACGGTGGATTTCTCAAAAACGACGCGGTTTATTTCGACGGGTTTAGGGTGCGAGCGCGTTATTTCCAACGTGTTATCAAGTAAATTTTTCTCGGCGATGGCTTCAATAAAATCGCGCAAATTAACGATGTCCGCTTGATGAAGCAAGCCGTTTTTCGCGCAATGAAACACATATTCCGACAATTCGAAGAGCGCCTTTTTCTTGCCGTTCGCGCCGATAAAAGTGCAATCCGGTAACGAGGTCTGCGCTAATTTGTTGGCATCGGCAACAACCGCGTCATAACCAATCTGCCATTCGATATAATGATTCAACGCGAAATTCGTGGAGCGCGTCGCGACCGGCAAACCGTATTCATAGAGCAACTTCCGTTGTTTTACCCGGACTTTGCCGCTGGTTTTGGTCAACGGAACCGCAATTTCGTACTGACAGTTGCTCATAATTACTTTCCTATGCGGAAAAAAGGCGCTGAAAATAATCGTCAATCCGCGCCTTGCTTGGCGCGGGCGAAACCGCGGGCGCGTCCGCAAAAATATCCGGATGCATACTTTTTGATACAACCTCAAAATCGTCAGCCAAACGCAGGAACGACGGATGGTCAATCGGGATATTGAAATTGCCTAAATAATACGGTATTTGGTCAACGTAATTTTTGAAGACATCGACGTAGTGATAGTATTGCAACTGGCGCGAGTCAATTTGAACCGCGTTCGGCATATCTTCGGCGATAAAAGTTCGCGAGCGTTTTAGCGCGTTGATGTCGCGCATCGTGTAAAACAAATGTCCCGAATAATCCTCGCGTTTAACTTTTTGCGGATATTTGGCGAGATAGCGGGAAATATAATCGAAGCGGTTTAACGAAAAAATCTCGCCGGTCAAAGTTATGAATTGCCAATTTTCAATATCCTGAAACGTCGTGCCGCGCCCGTCCTGTTGATATACCGCGATGACAATCGGGAAGCCGGTGATTTTTGAGGTCTCGGCAAATTCTTGACTACTGAAAACCAGCGCGTCAACCAGCCGGTAATCATTCAGCAAGGGCGACAATATCCTGAAATTCGCCGGCTTGATAAGATAAGAAAGCGGATGCAAGACCGCGATAAAATTCGGAGACAATTTACGATACGCCAACAACGAAGACAAGCCGAGATCGCGGGCCTGCAAGTCCGGGTCAATCGCATAATCCGCCGCGCGTTTAACGCCGCCTTTCACCTGCGAGGTTTTGTCGTTATAGGGCGGATTGCCCACAATGACTAATTTTTCGTCGCGCCGGATACCGTAGTTTTCCCGCGCGACCGCGAACAGCGCGTTTTGCGCGAAAAATTCGGCGGCGGGGATGCGTTCTCTCGCCACGGCAAGCGCCTGCGGGTCAATATCGGCGCCGACCAAACGCATTCGGCGCTCGGCAAACGGATATTCAAAAAACGCGCCGTAACCGCAACTCGGTTCTAAAAGCACGTCAATATCGTTCGACCCGACAAATTTTTTCAGCAAACCATAGACCTGCCGGACGATATGCGGCGGGGTGTAAAAACTGCCTAAATTCGTTTTATCACGATAATTTAGGTGGGTGGCAGATTTAATCATAAGAAAACTTACGGTTGCGCGTCGGTCGTCAGCGGCGCTTGCCACCATTCCGTCGGTTGCGATTTTTCCGCGAGGTAGCGAAACAACCGCGGACAGCCGAACAGCGTCAAAAACACGATGACGACGACGGCGACGATTAAGCCCAAATTAAATCCGCGGCGCGGCGCGGGAGCGGTTTCAGTCATAGCGGTTCTCTCCGAGCGGAGTGAAAAAAAAATTACCGGTTTTCCCGCGTGGCGGCGAACGTCATCGCTTGTTCGCTGTATTCGCGCACACTGACGGACTCGTCGTGTTCCTCATGCCATTTCGTATAGTCATTATTTTGGGCTAAAGCCCTTTTTCTTTTTTTACCCGCCCACCACGCCTTAAAAGGCGTGGCAATTGAATAGCGCGTCCCCATCATAAAGTATTCTCCGGGTCCTCCGCGCCTCCGTGAGATACAAATTCGGCTTTTGCCGCCACATTTTTCGCCAGCGCGTCCAATAGTCCGTTGACGAATTTGCCGGAATTTTTATCGCCGAAATCGTCCGCCAATTTTATCGCTTCGCTGATGATAATTTTTTTGTCGAGTTTGCCGGCGCGCAATTCGGCGAGCGCCACGCGCAAAATGTTGCGCTCCACGGCGGCGATGCGGCGCACTTCCCAGTGTTTGACGACCGCGCCGATTTGCTCGTCGAGCGCTTCGTGTTGCGCCACCGTGTCCGCGACCAATTCTTTGGCGAAATCCGCCGCCGTCGGCAAGTCGCAATGCGCCGCTAAAAAACCACTGAGCGACCAAGTGTTCCACTCGGCGTTCAAGTCGCACATAAAACAGTATTGCATCGCCAACCGGCGCGCGAGCGTTCGCGGTTTTATCATTTTTTTCATTTCAGTTTGATAGTTGGTAGTTTTTAGTTGATAGTGTTGGAGTTTTTATTGGCAAATCCGCAAGCACGCGCGAAGCGAATCTTTGACCGTCAAACTCCACCACTAAAAACTACCAACTACAAACTACCAAACTGCCCGATCATTGCGCCAGCGCGCCAAACAAATTCGCCATTTCAATCGCCGTCAGCGCGGCGTCGGCGCCTTTGTTGCCGGCTTTCGCGCCGGCGCGTTCGATGGCTTGTTCGATGGTGTCGCAAGTCAACACGCCGAACGCCACGGCGCACGGCGCGTTTTGCGCGATGGCGGCGATGCCCTTCGCGGCTTCCGCGGCGACGTAGTCGAAATGCGGCGTCGAACCGCGGATAATCGCGCCGAGCGCAATCACGCCGTCGTATTTGTCGAGCGCAATCACGCGCCCCATCGCCGCCGGCAGTTCATACGCGCCCGGCACGCGGATAATGTCGATAAATTCTTCGAGCGCGCCGTGGCGTTTTAGGCAATCAATCGCGCCTTCGACCAACCGCTCGCTGATAAACGCATTAAACCGGCTGACGACAATCGCGAACGATTTTTCCGCCGCGCTTAATTCGCCCTCATAAACTTTGCCCATTGGTTTGCCCTTTCGCGAAATGGCGTGGAAGCGGCGGAGTATAAACGCCGTTCGCGCGTTGCAATGCCGGACTACTCATTGTCGGCGCGGCGCGGTTGGCTATAAAAGTTCAGAGTTCAGAGTTTAGAGTTTAGAGAGTGGAGTTTTACTTTATTAATGACGCGCGAAGCGCATCCGAACTCTAAACCCTAAACTCTTAACTCTGAACTCTCAACTCTAATAAGGAGAAAAAATGCCTCCCCTAAACTTCATCATCGACGAAAAGAAATGCACCGGTTGCGGCGCCTGCGCCCGCGATTGTCCGAACGACGTAATCCGGCGCGACGACGGCAAAGTCGGCGTTACCGCCGAAAGCGCCGCGGGCTGTATCGAATGTCAGCACTGTTTGGCGGTTTGTCCGGTCGGCGCGTTGTCGGTTTTCGGACTGAAACCGGAAGACAGTTTCGCGCTCGCGCCGGAAAAATTGCCGACGGCGGCGCAGATGAAATTATTTTTGCGCGGGCGGCGCACCGTGCGGCAATACGCCCCCGACCCCGTCGATAAAAAAATCGTCGCCGAATTGTTGACCGACTTGGCGTATGCGCCGACCGGTTGCAACGACCGCGCGCTGATTTTTTCGACGGTGCGCGACCGCGCGACGATGGTGAAATATCTCGAAAAAATTTGCGGGGCGTTGACCGTCGCCAAACGCGCCGGACGCGACGTGCCGGACGGTCTGTGGCAGTGGGTCGAATGTTGGGAGCAAAACGGCGTTGACCATTTCTTTCGCGGCGCGCCGCAGTTGTTGCTGATTTCGTTGGACGCCGCCAAAGAACCGCACACCGGCGTCGCCGACGTGCTGATTGCCGGCGCGTATTTTGAGTTGTTGGCGACCGCCGCCGGTTTGGGCGTAACGTGGTGCGGAATTTTGTCGATGGTGTTGAACGCCGCGCCGGAATTGCGCCCCGAATTCGGTTTGTCGCCCGACGGCTATTTTTACGCGCTGTTGTTCGGCAAGCCGTTAGTCCGCTACGCGCGCACCGTCCAGCGCGACCACGCCGCGCGTATAACAGAGTTGAAAGTTTAGAGTTGAGAGTTTAGAGTTGAATGTTGGATGCGCTTCGCGCGTCTTAAAAAATAAAACTCCACTCTCTCAACTTTCGACTCTAACAAGAAGTGGAGCGGGCGAAGGGAATCGAACCCTCGTATCGAGCTTGGGAAGCTAGCGCTCTGCCATTGAGCTACGCCCGCGTTTAGGTCGGCGGTCGGGCATCATAATTAACCGCCGTTAAAAATTAAGAATGAAATATGAAAATTTTCGGCGTCATTTTCGGCGTCGTTTTTCAACTCATTTGCAAGGAGGACGGGTGATGAAAAGAATCGTTTTTGCCGGCTTATTGGCGGCGGTGTTGGCGGTGGGCGCGGGGGCGGCGGAAGGGATTTCCGCCGACGCGGCGTGGGAATTATTGAAGCAGGGCAACGAGCGTTTTGTCAGCGGCAAAGTTACGAATGAAAATCACACCACGGCGATTGCCGCCGAGACCGCGAAGCACGGACAACATCCGTCGGTGGTGGTGTTGACTTGCGGCGACTCGCGCGTGCCGCCGGAAGTGATTTTTGACCGCGGCATCGGCGATATTTTTGTGGTGCGCGTCGCCGGCAACATCGCGGGCGCGCTTGAAACCGCGTCGATTGATTACGGCGTCGAACACACCGGCGCGAATTTGGTCGTCGTGCTGGGACACACGCATTGCGGCGCCGTTCAAGCCGCGATTGCCGCGCCGAGCGACACGAAAAATCCGCTGTTGGTCGCGATTCAGCCCACCATCAAAAAATTGAAAGGCAGTATCGACGCCGAGAATTTGCCGGACGCCTTATTGGCGCGGTTGGTCGAATGGGGCAACGTGCAGGCGCAAACCGACGCGATTAAAAAATTGTCGCCGGTCATCAAAAAAGCGGCGGAGAGCGGCAAAATTTCCCGCGAACACGGCGGCGACGGTCAGTTCCGTTTGGTGCAGGCGATGTATGACATCGAAACCGGCAAAGTGGAATGGGCAAAGGCGAGCGCGCCCGCTCAGCCGGACGCGACCTCCGCGACCAAAGCGCGGGGCGGTCGCGAATAAAGACGATTGCCTTTTTTCTCACGGCGGCACGGAGGGGATTTTCGGAAATCGTAGAAGAGATTACGCCCCATAAATGCGGTCGCTCTATTCAATTGCCACGCCTTTTAAGGCGTGGTCGGCGGTCAAAAAAGAAAAGGGCTTTAGCCCAAAGAAAAACATTCGGCTAAAGCCGGTCATACTCTAAACGCTATCCACGCCCTAAAGGGCGTGGCAATTGAATAGAGCATTTCCGGTCGGCGTTACTCCGTGTTCTCCGCGTCTCCGCGAGAAAAAAAGTTAGAAAACCGTTCTTATACGTCCTTCGCCAAAGTCCCCCGTCCGTGTTCATTTTTCTTCGCCAACTTCTGCGCGTTTTGCGCCGGTGCCTGCCGCGCGGGCGGGCGTCGCGTCTCGACGGCGCGCGCCGCTGGCTCGACCGGCATATCGAAGAATGTGATTTCAAAATTGCCGTCGCGCGCTTTTCCGCGGCGCGGCGCGACCGTCCGCGCTGGCGGCGAAAATTAGCGCTCCGGTGGCGGCGCCGCCTTGCGATTTTGCGGAAACATCACGGCCGACACTCCTCGTTATTCCTTGTCGTCTTGGCGGCGGTTATTTTGCCCGTTGTCGCCGCCATCCCCTTCGGGCGCGAGGTCGAGGAGAAAAAAGAGGAGCCGGCTTTTGAAGAAATTTATCGCCGGCAAAACGGCGCGCCGTTGGTGCGGATTGTGTATATCAGCGACTGGGACAGTTCGGTCGCGACGGCGTATCTGAACGCGCAAATTTTGCGCACGCGCTTGGCGGCGGAGGTCTTGTTGAAGCCGTTGCCGCTGACGCGCCTCGCGGAGGCGTGGGCGCAACTCGCGACCAATCGCGCGGACGTGTTTTTTTCCGGCTGGATGCCGACGCAGGCGGAATTTGCGCGCCAAGCCGGCGAGCGCGTCGCGCAGTTGGGAACGCTCGCGACGGACGCGCGGTTGGGTTTAGCCGTGCCGCAATGGGTGGAAGCCGAAACGCTCGCGGATTTGGCGGCGGGCGACGGCGTGATTTACGCGATTGACCCCGACTCAAAATTGAGCCGCCTGACGCGCCGCGCGATTGAGGATTACGGCTTGACGCGCTGGCGATTGGACGAACGCAACGAGCCGTATTTGTGGGATAAATTGCGCGAAGCCGAGCGCGAGCATCGACCGGTCGTCGTTACCGCGTGGACGCCGCACGCGCTTTTCGCCGAATTTCCGCTAAAATTTCTCGCCGACCCGCGCGGAATTTACGGCGACGGCGACACGATTAACATTTACGCCGCCACGCCTTTCATCGATATGTTTGAGGAATTGAGCGGCTTCTTCCGGCGCGAAAAATTGACGATGACGGAATACGCGGAACTGCTCCGCGCCATTCGGGGCGACGGCGACATCGTAACCAAAATAAAAAATTGGCTCGACGACCACCAGCCGCTAATCGACGAGTGGTTGCGGAAAAAATGAAAGACCCATTAAAAATTTATCCCTCTACGAGGCAATAATGCGACGCCTTATTTTCCTACTGCTTTTTTCGGCGGCGGCGTTCGCCGACACCGACGCGGCGTTTGTCGAACAATTTATGTCGGCGGACGACTTGGCGGGCGTCGCGCCCGACCAAACCGCCGTCGTCATTTCCGACCGCGTCATCAACGCGCCCGCTCCGCCCCCGTCTTTGCCGACCGCCGGCGAACCGGCGTGGCGCTCGCCGGTCGCGCCGTTCGGCGTTCCGTCCGCCGCGTCGCAATTTAATCCGCCGCCGTTGCCGCCGGAAAGGTCGCCGAAAATGCTCGCGCCGCCGATGTTCATTCCGTCGGTTACTTTTCCTTACGACGTGCGTCAGCCGACCGGCGTGAATTTGTATTATCCCGCCGACGCGCGGTTGTTGCGGCGGCAATTGCAGGCGCTCGACACGCCGACGGCGTTGGAACCGGTGCCGGGCGTGGCGAAGGTTTTTATCGCGCCGTGGGGAACGCTCGACGGCGCGTTGCCCGTCGCGGCGAAGGTCTATCAATATCTCCGGCAACGCGGCAACGTGAAAACCGTCGTGTTGGTGGCGCGTCCGCACGGCGAACCGCTCGCCGGACCGGCGTCGGTGTGGGCGCAGGGCGGCTACGCGACGCCGCTCGGCATCGCGAAAATCAACGCGCTCGCGGCGCGGCGGCTGGCGACCAATCCCGACGTAAATTTTGAGCCGGCGGCGCATCAAACCGACGCGGCGATAGAAACCAACGTGATTCTCGCGCAGTATTTTTTGCCCGACGCGCAAATTGTGCCGGTGCTCGTCAATCCGCGCCTGACCGGCGACGCGGAAAATTTATGCCGCGCGCTGGCGAAAATCGTGGCGGGCGACGGCGTGGTGTTGGTGGCGATTACGAATTTGTCTTACGGGTTTCCCGAACGCGAGGTCGCGGGCAGATACGATTTGCAAACGCTCGCCGAACTGCAAACGCTCGACTTGAACATCATCAACAACCTCGGCAAAAAGCGCGAACAACAACTTTACCCCGGCGCCGGCATTATCGACGCGCCGCGTGTCGCGATGGCGGCGGTGCTGACCGGTTTGTGGTTGGAAATGGACACGCTGACGTGGTTCGGTTATGACGCGCCGCGCCAATTCCCCGGCGCGCCTCTGCTCACCGGTTGCGCGGCGGGCGCGTTGTCGGCGCGCGCGAAAACCGCGATTGCCGAAACGACGCGCGACGGGACGCCTATCGTTAGGTTGGAAAGCGGGCGGTTGTCGGACGCGGCGGCGCGGGAAATGCTGACCATCGCCCGCGACAGTTTGCAAGCGGCGGCGGCGCTCGCGCGTTACGACGCGCCGTATCCGCGCAGTCCCGAATTGTTGCACCGCCGCGCGGTTTTCGTTACGGTCGTGGGCAAGGACGGCGTCGAACTCGCGAGTATGGGGACGCTCAATCAGAACTTGCCGCTGGCGCAGGGCGTCGCCGAAGCGGCGCGAATGTGCGCGCTCGGCGAAGACCCGCAAATGCCGAAACGGTTAAATTCCTACGACGCGCAAACCGGCGCGCTCGAAGTTTCCGTCCTGAAAAATTTGCGACCGGCGGCGAAATGGGAGGATGTGAAAAACGGACAAGGAATTATGGTGGCGCGGGGCAGTCAACGG
The DNA here is from genome assembly GCA_025997475.1 of Planctomycetales bacterium. Lineage (GTDB taxonomy): Bacteria > Planctomycetota > SZUA-567 > SZUA-567 > SZUA-567 > MS499-59. Next base: position 10,697 of record BNUQ01000005.1, on the reverse strand, counting down.
TCGGTCGTTCTGCCCGGCACGGCGGAGCGACACCGCTGGTCGGTCGAAGACGCGCTGGCGTTCGCGTGCCGCCGCGCCGGCTTGCAACCGAACGCCTACCGCTCCGCCCGCGTGGACATCTGGCTTTTCGACGTTGACCGCTATCCGGCGGAGAAATAAATTTCCGGTAGAGACCTCGCGCCTACGGTTTTAATTCCCCTCTACGGAGGGGAATTATCAACGCTGATGAAATTTCAGAAAATATCGCCGCAAACGCCGACGGTTGTGTAAAATGGCGCGGACGGTCGAAGAGCGTCGCGATTTTCCGCGACGTTTTTTTTGTTAGAACAATGTCGCGATAACCGCACTTTTAACTTTTAACTTTTAACTTTTAACTCTTAACTCTCAACTCTAAACTCTAAACTCTGATGTCCGCCGCCGCCCATTATCGCTGGAACCTTTTGCCCGCCGACCGCCAACAGGCGGCGCTGATTGCGCGGGAGTGCGGCGTGTCGTCGTTGATGGCGACGTTGCTCGCGCAACGCGCCGGCGATGTCGAGGGCGCGAAAAAATTCCTCGCGCCGAATATGCTCGATTTTCACCCGCCCGCCGCGATGAAAGACCTGCCCCTAGCCGCCGAACGCTTGGCGCGCGCCGTCCGCGATAAAGAAAAAATTATTATTCACGGCGACTACGACGCCGACGGCGTTACCGCCACCGCCGTTATGGTAACGGTGTTGCGCGCGCTCGACGCCGACGTAACGCCGTATCTGCCGCATCGCGCCGCCGAGGGCTACGGCATCTCGCCCGCGTTTGTCGAAAAAGCCGGCGCCGCCGGCGCGACGTTGGTCGTTACCGTTGACTGCGGCATCGGCGAATACGACCGCGTCGCGCAAATGCAACAAGCGGGCATCGACGTGATTATCACCGACCATCACGAAGTCGGCGACTATGCGTTGCCGCCGGCGGTCGCGGTGCTGAATCCCAAGCGCCCCGACGCGACCTATCCGTTTCGCGATTTGGTCGGCGCGGGCGTGGCGTTTAAGTTGGCGTGGGGACTGTGCGAGCAAATCAGCGGCGGCAAAAAAGTCGGCGAAAAATTGCAGGACGCGCTCCTGCGCGCCTTGCCGCTGGCGATGATTGGCACCGTCGCCGACGTGGCGGCGCTGACCGGCGAAAACCGCATTTTAGTTTATCACGGTCTAAAACGTCTGCCGTTCGCCTCGGTCGGCTTGCGCGCGCTGTTCGCCGTCGGGGGTGTGGGCTTGCGGGTCGCCACCTGTCGCGACATCGGCTTTATCGTCGCGCCGCGCCTCAACGCCGCCGGTCGTCTCGGCGCGGCGGATTTGGCGTTGGAAGTATTGCTGGCGACCGACGCCGAACGGGCGCGGGAACTCGCGGAAATTCTGGACCAAAAAAACAGCGAGCGCCGCCGCCGGTGCGACGAAATGATGACGCAAATTTCCGCGACTTTGACCGAAGCCGACGCGATGACCGGCGCTCCGCCCGTCGGCGCTCCGCCCGCCGGCGCGCTGGTCATCGCCGGCGAAAATTGGCACGAGGGCATTATCGGCATCGCGGCGGGACGGTTGGCGGAGCGCTATCGTTTGCCGTGCGCGGTGATTTCGCTGAACGGGGATATCGGCAAAGGGTCGGCGCGGAGCGCCGCGGGCGTGAATCTTTACGCGGCGTTGGACGACTCGCGCGAGTTGTTGGCGGCGTTCGGCGGACACGCGCAGGCGGCGGGGTTTAGCGTTAAGCGCGAGAACCTGTCGGCGTTTCGCGAAAAATTTACGCGCCATTGCGCCGCCCAAGCCGCCGCGACCGGCGGTTTGCCGCCGCTGAACATCGACGGGGAAATTTCGCTGACGGAAATCAACGACTATTTAATGCGCGAAATCGCCAATTTAGAACCGTTCGGCGACCGCAATCCCCTGCCGCTGTTTTTGTGTCGCAAAGTCCGCGTTACCGGCACGCCGCGGTTGTCCGGGCGCGAGCCGCGTCAATACTTCAAGTTTAACGCCGTGCAAAACAACGTCGCCTATCAGGCGGTCGTGCGCCAGCCGCCGGAGTTGCTGACGGCGTGGCTGACCGCGCTCGACCGCCAGCCGCGCCAACCGTGGGACTTGGTTTTTTCGCTGAAATACAACACCTATTACGACCCGCCGCGCCCGGAATTGATAATTCAAGATATGCGACCGAGCGATTGGGACAATTAAGAATTAAGAGCGAGCCGTGGACAGTTGAAAATTGAAATTGCGCGAAGCGAATTGTTGACCGGCAAAACTCCGCCAGCCGCGCTGAAAGCGCGAAATATATCAGCCCAGGGTAAGCGGCGACGCTCTATCAGCCGCGCCACCATAGGTAAAGACGGCGCGGAGCGCCAACCGCAATTGGACGGTTCGCCGCGTTTGGGCGAACCGCCCTCGCCGCCGGAGGCGGCGTTTGCCGCCTAACGGCGGAACTGTCGGATGGTTTTATCAATCAACCGCTACCCAGGGTGGCGGCACGATAGAGCGTGTGCCTTACCCTGGGCTGATATGTTTCGCCCCGTTGGGGCGATTAGCGGAATAATTATCATCGCGCAACCTGAGTTAAGAATTTCAAAAAAGCGGGAAGCGCGACAAATGCGGAAAGCTCGTTCCTGCCCTGCCCTTCGGCGTGGGTTGCATTTACGGATTTGGCGCTTACAATGGGTCAGGAATTTTTGAATTCAAGTGCCACGGTGGCGCTTGAATTTCACCACCCCAAGGAGAACCGACTTATGTGTAAATTGTCTGCCGTAAAAAATTTGGCGCTGGCGTTGCTGTGCGCCGTTGGACTGACGAACGTGCGCGCCGCCGAACTGCCGAACTATACGCCGACCGCCGGCTTGGCGGGAAGTTTATCCAGTATCGGTTCGGATACGCTCAATAATTTGATGGCGTTCTGGGCGGAGGCGTTTCGTGCGCAATATCCCAGCGTGAAAGTGGAAATCGAAGGCAAAGGGTCGGCGACCGCGCCGCCCGCGCTCGCGGAAGGCGTCGCGCAGATTGGTCCGATGTCGCGGCTGATGACACCCGCGGAAATTGATGCGTTTGAAAAGAAAAACGGATTTAAGCCGTTGGCGGTCGCGGTGGCGGTCGATTGCGTCGCGATTTACGTCAATAAAGACAATCCGCTCACAGGACTGTCGCTCGCGCAAGCCGACGCGATTTTTTCCAACACCCGCAAGCGCGAAACCGCCGAAATTACCAATTGGGGACAACTCGGCTTAACCGGCGACTGGGCAAATCGCCCGATAAGTATGTATGGACGCAACTCCGCCTCCGGCACCTATTCGTTTTTCAAAGAACACGTGCTGAAAAAAGGCGACTTCAAAAACACCGTGAAAGAACAGCCCGGCTCGGCGGCGATTGTCAACGGCATTGCCAACGACAAAGCTGGTATCGGCTATTCGGGCATCGGCTATAAAACTTCCGAAGTTCGCGTGTTGCCTATCGCGGAAACCGCCGACGGCAAATTCGTCGAACCGACCTTCGCCGGCGCGATTAACGGCGAATATCCGTTAGGACGCCTACTCTACGTCTATATCCCGAAAAAAGCGGGCGTCCCGCTGCCGGAAGTTACGCGCGAATTCATAAAATTCATTTTGTCGCGCGACGGACAGGCGATTGTGGATAAAGACGGCTACGGCGCGTTGCCCAACGAAATGGCGCTCCAACAACTCGCGGACATCGAAGAATAACCGCGGTTTTACGGATAAAACGCCGACTGATTTTTTTGAGATAAAAAGCCGCAAAAAAAAAGAAGAATTGAGGAATGTTTTTTTCACGTCATCAAAGTCGCGGGGCGCCGCATAATCGGCAGGTCAAATTCTTTGACCGTTGGACGGCAAGAATCATCACGGCGGGCGGTGTATTGATTATTGCCGCGGTGATTGCGATTGTGGCGGCGATTTTAGTCGAAGCCGCGCCGTTATTTTTCCCCGCGTCCGCGACGTTGGCGCAGGAAACGTTGTTGCCGGAAGGAGGCGCGCGCGCCAAACCCGTGGCGTTTGCGGCTGACAGCGGGCTTGCCGGTTCGCCGTTAGTCGCGGGAATGATTTTCCCCGACGGTGCGACCGCGTTTATCGACGGCGCCGCTTCGCCGAGTTTTATTTTCGGCGCCCCGCTTGCGCCGCCGGATAATTCCGCCCAGCGGATTGTCCGCGCCGAAAAACAGGGCGACCGCTTTTCATTATTATGGGACAACGGCGCGGTGTCGTTAGTTGAAATGCGGCTCGCGCTGACCGCCGCCGAATTTACAGTTAATTCCCCAAGCGTTTCGCCGCCGCGAGAATTTGTCGTCATCGCCGACGATGTCGAAACCCCGCCCGCCGCCGCCGCGCCGAAAAATTCCGCCGTTCAAAATACTCCCGCCACCGCAATTTCCGCGCCGCCCGCGCCGCCCGCGCCGTCCGCGCCGCCCGCCGCCGACCGTGCAGAACGCCAAGCCAATTCGTCGCCGGTGATTTTCGCTATGATGCGCGCCGACGACAACGGTGAAAAAACGGTTATTCGCGTCGCCGCCGACGGACAGATTAGCGAACGCCGTAGTAAGCCGCCGCGCGGTTTGCTGGGCGCGAAAAGCGCGCCGGAAATTTCCGTCCGCGAATTTACGTTGCCGTCCGCCGCGCCGTCAATCACCGCCGCCGCGCTTTCCGCCGACAGTTCGCGATTGTTTCTCGGCACGGCGAACGGCGAAATCATCAACGTTTTTTTCCCGTCCGACGGTCGCGATTTTAGTTGCGATACTACGCCGATTTTTCGCGAGACCCATCCGATTACGTCGCTCGCGCTGTTGTTCGGCGACGCGACGCTCGCGGCGGGCGGCGAAAACGGCGCGTTTTCCGCGTGGCAAATGCGGCGCGAAACGGACGCTTGGCATTTGCGCCCGCTACATTCTTGGACGGGCGCGTCCGCCGCGCCGGTCATCGCGCTCGCGTCCGGCGAACGCAACCGCTCGCTGTTCGCGCTGTCCGCCGACGGGCAAATTCGCGGCGAATTCACGACCACCGGACGGCAGTTGCTGACCATCGCCACGCAAACCTCGCCGACGCAATTCGCGGTCAACCGGCGCGGCGACACGCTGGCGCTTTTGACCGCCGACAACCGCGCGCAATTTTGGCGCGTGCACAATCCGTATCCCGAAAGCGGCTTCGCCGGTTTTTTCCGGCGGTTGTGGTATGAAAATTATCAGCGCCCCGAATGGGTGTGGCAATCGACCGGCTCCGCCGATTCCGAGCCGAAATTATCGCTGATGCCGCTCTTGCTCGGCACGATAAAAGGCACGGTTTACGCGATGTTGTTCGCGTTGCCGCTGGCGCTGTTGTCGGCGCTGTATGTCAGTCAATTTGCGGCGCGCCGTTGGCGCGGCGTCATTAAACCGGCGGTGGAAATGATGGCGGCGGCGCCGTCGGTGGTTATCGGTTTTCTCGCGGCGCTCTGGCTCGCGCCCGCGTTGGAAAGCCGTTTGTTTCTCGCGCCGTTCGCGCTAATCCTGGCGCCGATCGCCGCCTTGATTTTTCTCGAACTCTGGCGGCGGTTCCGCCATTTGCCGCTCGGCAAACGGGTTGAAAACGGTTACGAATTTTTACTCGTCGTCCTGCCGCTGGCGGCGTTGGCGCTGACGGTGATTTTCGCCGCGCCCGCGATTGAACGACAATTTTTTCACGGCGATTTTCACGCGACGCTGTTGCAATGGTTGGCGCGCGAATTCCCCGACTCTGCGTGGCGTTACGACCAGCGCAACGCCTTGATTATCGCGTTCGCGTTAGGATTTGCGGTGATTCCGACCATTTTTTCGTTAGCCGAAGACGCGCTGTCCTCGGTGCCGCCGTCGCTGTTTTCCGCGTCGCTGGCGCTCGGCGCGTCGCGCTGGCAAACGGCGTGGCGCGTGATTTTACCCTCGGCAAGCCCCGGCATTTTCGCCGCCATAATGATTGGGCTCGGACGCGCCGTCGGCGAAACGATGATTGTCTTAATGGCCACCGGCAACACGCCGGTAATGAGTTTCAGCCCGTTCGACGGGATGCGCACGCTCGCGGCAAATATCGCGGTGGAAATGCCCGAAGCGCCCGTCGGCGGCACCCTCTACCGCGTGCTGTTTTTATGCGCGGTGCTGTTGTTCGCGCAAACTTTTGTCCTAAATACGCTGGCGGAAATCGTGCGGCAAAACCTGCGCCGGCGCTTCGGGCGCTTCTAACATTAGACCTGTTCGATAACCGAGAGCGAACAAATTTTCGTGTCTAATTTTTCGTTCCGCAAGGAAAAATGACGAAACAATACCGAGGTATTGCGAGGAATTTTGACGCGGCGGAACGGGAAATTAGCCGAAAATTTGCCGCGAATTGGTTGTCGAACAGGTCTATTAAACGACGATAAAATATGACCGCGCATCAACGAAAAAATTTTTGGCGAATTGGCGAGCCCGGGGTGTGGTTGGCGGCGGCGGCGTTGGGGCTGACCGTCGCGATGATTCTGTTGTTTGCGGGCATTATTTCGGTCAACGCGATGCGGCATTTGCTTGCCCCGAAATTGGCGCTGATTACCGTGCGCGACGGCGGCACGTTTTTGGGCGTCGCGCAAAAAAACGAACTCGCGCCGGAGGGCGGTCGGCGCACGCAATATAAAGTCGCGAACCGCGAGTTAAACAATCGGGCGGATTTTCGCTGGTTAGACGATGCCGCCGTGGCCGCGATTACCTATCCGCTTGCCGCCGCGCTCGTCGAACGCGACGGCGGCGGCGATTTTTACGGATTTTTGACCGGCGCGGAAATCGCCGGCGAAACGCGGAATTTCGCCGCGGATTTTGCCGGCGCGGTCGAATTGTGGCAAACGACGCTGGCGCGCGTAAATCCGCCGATTGACCGCGCGCAACAAAAACTCGCGTATTTATCCGAGACCTTGCGCGCCGGACAACTGCGCCAATTGCGCTTACAATACGCGGCGCATAACGCGCGCGGACGCGAAACCGCGCAAAAAGAACTTGACCTTCTCGACGCGGAAAACGCGGCAATCAAACAGGCGTCGGTGGCGGAACTCGCGCGGTTGCAAGCGTTGCAAGCCGCCGCCGACCGCGAAATTTTTATTTTCCAAACCGCCGAACGGCAAACGGTGCGGCTACCGATACGCGCGATTGCGCGGCTGACTTTCCCCAACGCCTTGTCGTTCGCCGGACGGCAAAAATATATGGCGGCGCGCGCGTGGACGATTTTAAGCGCGATGCCGCGCGAGGCGAACACCGAAGGCGGCGTGTTGCCGAATATCCTCGGCACGGTGATTCTCATCTTTTTAATGGCCATCAGCGCGTTTCCGTTCGGCGTGATTGCCGGAATTTATTTGCGCGAATACGCGCGCGACGGCGCGCTCACGCGGCTTATCCGTATCGCGGTGAATAATCTCGCGGGAATTCCGTCGATTGTGTATGGAATTTTCGGTTTGAGTTTTTTCATTTACGGCATCGGCGGCACGCTCGACCAAATCCTTTATCCCGAGCGCGTCGCCGCGGGCATCACCACGTTCGGCACCGGCGGGATTTTATGGGCGAGTTTAACGCTGGGGCTGTTGACGTTGCCGGTGGTAATCGTCGCCACCGAGGAAGCGCTCGGCGCGGTGCCGGCGGAAATTCGACAAGGGTCGCTGGCGCTCGGCGCGACGCGCTGGCAGACGTTGTGGCGCGCGACGCTACCGATGGCAAGTCCGGGAATTTTGACCGGTTTTATTTTGGCGATTGCCCGCGCCGCCGGCGAAGTGGCGCCGCTGATGCTGACCGGCGTGGTGAAGTCCGCGCCCGCGATGCCGCTCGATTCCATCTTTCCGTTCGCGCATTTGGAGCGTAAATTTATGCATCTCGGCTTTCACATTTACGACGTCGGCTTTCAGTCGCCGAATGTCGAAGCCGCGAAACCGTTAGTGTATGTTACCGCGCTGTTGTTGTTGCTACTGGTTTTTACCTTAAACGTCGTCGCCATTAAACTGCGCAATTATATGCGCAAAAAATACGCGGCGCACGCGCTGTAAATTAACCCGAATTTTTTCTCGCCGAGCCACAGAGGCAGAGAGAGAAAAAAGAGAAAAAATAAAGCGATACTTTATTCCGCTCTTTCTCGGTGAAACGCTGTGGCTCTGCGCCTCTGGGAGAAACAAAAAAATAATTCGTGAAAATTCGCGGACGAATCTCCGGCTCTTGATCGTTACCGAACAACTCTAATTTTCTCGGCGAGGAACTGAGATGCCTAATCTCGAAACGTGCGCGCCGCTCGTGGTCGCGCGGGATTTTAACTTTTTCTACGGCGCGAAACCGGCGTTGCATCAGCTCGCGCTCGATATTCCGCGGGGAAAAGTAACCGCGTTTATCGGTCCGTCGGGTTGCGGCAAATCCACGTTTTTACGCTGTTTGAACCGGATGAACGATTTAATCGACGGCACGAAAATGACCGGCTCGCTCCGGCTCGACGGCAAAGAAATTAACGACCCGGAAATCGACGTGATTGACTTGCGGCGGCAGGTCGGAATGGTGTTTCAAAAACCCAATCCCTTTCCGAAAAGCATTTTTGAAAACGTGGTTTACGGCTTGCGCATTGCGGGGCATCGCAACCGGACGTTTTTGACCGACGCCTGCGAGCAAAGCTTAAAACGCGCGGCGCTCTGGGACGAAGTCAAAGACCGGCTACACGACTCCGCGTTCGGACTTTCCGGCGGACAACATCAGCGGCTCTGTATCGCGCGGGCGATTGCGGTCGCGCCGGAAATCGTGCTGATGGACGAGCCGTGTTCGGCGCTCGACCCGCGTTCGACCAACAAAATCGAGGATTTAATCAATGAACTCGCGGGGCAATACACCATCGTGATTGTTACGCACAATATGCAACAGGCGGCGCGGGTGTCGGATTTGACCGCGTTTTTTTACGAGGGGAAACTCGTGGAAGTCGGCGAAACCGAGACGCTCTTCACCGCGCCGCGATGCAAAGAAACGGAAGATTATCTCACGGGGAGATTCGGCTAATGACGATGCATTTTATTCGCGAACTCGAACAGTTAAAAAACTCGATGGTGGACTTTTGCGCGCAAGTTGAAAAACGCACGCAAATCGCCACCGCCGCGGTGATTGACCGCGACGGCGAAAACGCCGGAAAGATTATCGCGACCGCGCACGAAATTGACGACTTTGAACTCGCAATCGAAGAGAACTGTCTGAAAATTCTCGCGCTCTATCAGCCCGTGGCGGTCGATTTGCGCTTTGTGGTCGCGACGGTGAAAATCAGCAACACGTTGGAACGGGTCGGCGCGTTGGCGGTGAATCTCGCCAAAAAAGCGCGCTCGCTGACGCGGCAGGCGCCGATGACGTTGCCGGCGGAATTTGCGGAAATGTCGGCGCGGGCAAACGCGATGCTCAAAGACAGCATCGACGCGTTCGTCAAACTCGACCCCGCGCCGGCGCGTAAAATTGAACTCGCCGACGACGAGGTTGACCACCGAAAACGGCAGGTGAAAAAAATCGCCGAAGCCGCGATTGTCGCCGCGCCGGAAACCGCGCCGCAATGGATTACGATTATCGCCGCTTCGCGAAATCTTGAACGTATCGCCGACCTCGCGGTCGATATCGCGGCGCAGATTATTTATTTGGTCGAAGGGAAAATCGTGCGGACGAGCGGCGAATCGGAATGACCGCCGCGACCTTGCGGCGGCTCGACGCGGAAAATTGGGCGACGACGGCGTGATTGCCCAACCGGTTAAACAAGGGACTCAATTATGTATGAACAACACTGGGGCTTGTCGGACAAGCCGTTTCGCAACACGCCCGACCCGCATTATTTTTTCTTTTCGCCGCAACACGAAGAGGCGCTAACGCGGATGTTGTATTGCATTCTCGAAGGTCAGGGCGGAATGTTGTTGTCCGGCGAGGTCGGTTGCGGCAAAACAATGTTGGCGCGAGTGGTGTTGGACACCTTGGACGCCGAGCGGTTTGAGGCGGCGTATTTGACGTATTCGAGTTTAAGCACCGAAGAATTTTTGCGGGAAATTTTGCGACAGTTCGGCGTCAGCACGCTACAACACAATCGCGCGCGGTTGCTCAGTTATTTGAGCGACTGTTTCGCGGCGCACCAAGCCGCCGGACGCGCGACGCTGATTTTTGTCGATGAGGCGCAACTCGCGGCGGACGCCGACACGCTCGAAGAAATGCGCCTACTGATGAATTTTCAACAAGACCGGCAATTTACGGTGAGTTTGATTTTATTGGGACAGCCGGAAATCCGGGAAATGGTCAAAGCGTCGCCGCAATTTCACCAACGGCTGACGGTGCGGATGCATTTGGGCGCGTTAAACGCCGAGGAGTCGCGCGCGTATTTGCATCACCGCTTGCGCGTGGCGAACGGGCGGGAAGACCTGTTCACGGCGGCGGCGGAAACCTTGTTGGTCGAGGCGGCGCAGGGCGTTCCGCGCCGTCTGAACGGTCTTGCCGATATGTCGCTGTTGCTCGGCTACGGCAAAAAAGCCCCGCTCATCGACGAAGACCTCGCGCGCCAAGCCGTCGCGGATAGCCGGAATTAGGTCGTGTTCACTTTAACTGTCGTAGTAGTTCGCAAATCATCGTGAACATAACGAAGGCGGAATAGACGGTGTCAAGTTTGTCATAGCGGGTAAACACTCGCCGGAACCCTTTGATTTTACGGAAGTAACGCTCCACCTCGTTCC
>BNUQ01000004.1 GCA_025997475.1 Planctomycetales bacterium | reverse complement strand
GTATGAATTTACCCGCAATCATCACGCCGAAGATATAGAAGTTTATCTTGATGGCGGGATGTGTTATGTTATTCACCTCGGTCAACGAATGTATTTCCCGCGCGGTTGGGGACAAGAACAAGCGCGCGGATATTACAACGGATTGTTGATTGAACAGGATAAGGATTCGCCGCATTTATACGAAACACCGGATTTTCACGTGGAAAACGGCGACGTTTTAGCGGATATTGGCGCGGCGGAAGGCCTTTTCGCGCTGTCGGTCATCGAAAAAGTAAAAAAATGCTATCTGTTTGAGTGTGAAAAATCTTGGATTGAAGCGTTGCAAAAGACCTTCGCTCCCTGGCAAGAAAAAACGGTGATAGTGAATAAATATATCGCCGACCGCACCGAAGGAAATCGCATCACGCTGGATGATTTTGACGGTAATAATGAAATAACTTTTATCAAAGCGGACATTGAAGGCGCGGAAGTCGCGTTATTAAAAGGCGCGTCGCGGGCGCTGACGACCAAAGAAAATTTGCGGCTGATTTTATGCGCCTATCATCGGCAAAACGACGCGGCGGACTTAAAAGCGATACTCGGACAAAACGGCTTCAAAACCGAATACTCAACCGGATGGATGCTCTTTATCTATGACGAGAAATTCGCGCCGCCGTATTTGCGCCACGGTTTAATTCGGGCGCAAAAAGCATGATGCCGGCGACGAAATGTGATTGCCCTATTCAATTGCCACGCCTTTTAAGGCGTGGTCGGCGGTCAAAAAAATAACGGGCTTTAGCCCAAAATAAAAAATGTCATTTAATTCCACCGGCTTTAGCCGAATGTTTGTTTGGGCTAAAGCCCATTTTAATGGAGACGCTATCCACGCGCTAAAGCGCGTGGCAATTGAATAGAGCAACCGCTCTCTCCGCCATTCGTAATTTTTAATTCGTAATTGTCCCTCACACCCCCGAAAGCGAACGCACGATGATTGTCATCTTAAAACCCCAGACCACCGAGGCGCAAATCAACCAACTCGTGGCGTGGATGAAGAATATGAATTTCGAGGTCAATCTTTCCGGCAAATTGCAAACGATTGTCGGGCTGATTGGCGACACCACGCGCCTCGACATCGGCACGATTAAGGCGATTGATTGCGTGGAGGACGTGCGGCGGATTCAAGACCCCTACAAAAAAGCCAACCGCAAATTCCACACCGAAGACACCGTCGTCGAAATCGGCGCGGCGCGCGTCAAAATCGGCGGCGGCAATTTTCAACTTATCGCCGGTCCCTGCTCGGTCGAAAGCGAAGAGCAAATTATCACGGTGGCGAAAGCCGTCAAAGCGTCCGGCGCGACGATTCTTCGCGGCGGCGCCTTCAAGCCGCGCACCTCGCCTTACGCTTTTCAGGGCTTGCACGGCGAGGGTTTGCGATTGCTTGAACTCGCGAAAAAAGAAACCGGTCTGCCGATTGTTACCGAAATTATGGACGCGGCGCACATTCCGCTGTTCGCGAATGTTGACCTTATTCAAATCGGCGCGCGCAATATGCAAAATTTTGAGTTGCTGAAAGAAGTCGGCGAAATGCGCAAGCCGGTGTTGATAAAACGCGGTCTGGCGAACACGTTGCAAGAATTGTTGATGAGCGCGGAATACATTATGGCGAGCGGCTCGCCGGACGTGATTTTGTGCGAGCGCGGCATCCGCACGTTCGAGAGCGCGACGCGGAACACGCTCGACATTTCCGCCGTGCCGGTGTTGCGGGAATTGACGCACTTGCCGGTGGTCATCGACCCCAGTCATTCGTGCGGCGTGGCGCGGTGGGTGAAGCCGTTGTCGCTGGCGGCGGCGGCGATTGGCGTGGACGGGTTGATTATCGAGGTTCACAACAATCCGAAATGCGCCCTCTGCGACGGCGCGCAATCGCTGACGCCGCCGGCGTTCGACGACGTGGCGAATTGTGTCCGCCAAATCCGCGCCTGCGCCGCAGGAATGTGGTAGAGTTCAGAGTTCAGAGTTTAGAGTTGAGCGGAGGTTGCGCTTCGCGCATCTTAAAAATAAAACTCCACTGCTAAACTCTGAACTCTAAACTCTAAACTCTCAACTTTGCTCTTGCCACGCCTGAAAAACCAAAATCGCCCACAGCGCCGCCGCGTGGTCGCGTTTGCCGGATTGATGTTCATTCCACATTTTCACCACCGCCGGCGCGGCGAAAAAACCGTCGTTTTGCAACCGCGCGGGCGTCAGCAAACTTTCGCCCCAGTCGCGCAAGCCGCCGCGCAACCATTGGGCTAACGGCACGCCGAAGCCCTTTTTTTGTCGCGACAATAAGGCGTCCGGCAGGCGGCGGGACAAAATTTTCCGCAGAATAACTTTCCCCGTCGCGCCGCGAATTTTGTAACGCATCGGCAAGCGCCACGCCAACGCCGCGAGGCGGCAGTCCAACAGCGGCGCGCGCGTTTCGAGCGTATGCGCCATCGCCGCGCGGTCGATTTTCACCAACAAATCGTCCGGCAAATAATTTTCTTGGTCAATTAACATCGCTTGCGCCGCGAGCGACGACCAATCGTCGGCGAGCGGCGGCGGCGGCGGCGGCAAACCGGCGACTAAATTTTCCGCGCCGGTGGCGGTCAGCAAACCGTAAAATTCCGCAAAATTTTTCGCGGCGAACGCCCGCGCGAGCCGCGCGTATTTATCGCCCCAGCGGCGCGGATACGGCGAGGGGAAAAGTGCGCCGAGACGATTACCCCACGCCGCCGGCAACCGCAACGCCGACGCGGCGCGGCGAAAAAACAGCGGCAAATGCCGCCAATAGCGCCAAAATTTATCGCCGGTGAGATAGCGTTGATAGCCGCCGAAAAGTTCGTCGCCGCCGTCGCCGGTGAGCGCCACCGCGACGGTGCGCCGCGCCGCCCGACACACCAAAAACGTCGGCAATTGACTGCTGTCGGCAAACGGCTCGTCGTAAATCTGCGGGATTTTTTCCGCGAGCGCCAGCGCGTCGCTTTCGGCAAAATAAAACTCGTGATGTTCGGTCTGCAAATGCGCCGCAATCGCCCGCGCCGTCGGCGCTTCGTCAAAAGCGCGGTCGCGGAAACCAATCGTGAACGTCTTGACGGGGTGCCGCTCGGCGAGGAGCGCGACCAACAGCGCCGAGTCGATGCCGCCGGACAACAACGCGCCGACCGGCACGTCGGCGACCGTTTGCTCCGCGGCGGCGGCGCGCAATAATTTTTCCACTTCTTCGGCGGCGTCGGCAAACGTGCCGGTGAACGGCTCGGCGGCAAGCGCCGTTTCCCGCGCCGACCAATACGGCGTAACCCGTTTTTCGGCTTTCGTAATTTGTAATTCTTCCGCCGTGAGCGTGCAAAAAGCGGCGGGCGGCAACTTGTAAAAATTTTCCCAAATGCAGTCGTGGCAACAGCCGCGCGCGAGCAATTGGGCTAACGCGGCGCGATTGACCGTCGGGGAAAATTCGAGCGCGCGGAACGCCCGCAATTCCGAGGCGAACACGAACGCGCCGCCAACCCGTCCGTAATACAGCGGCTTTTCGCCGAAGCGGTCGCGGAAAAGGGTCAGCGTTTTTTCGCGTTCGTTCCACAAGCCGCCGGCGAACATACCGCGAATTTGCCGCAACGTTTTTTCGACGCCCCATGCGGCGAACGCCGCAAGCAAAATTTCGGTGTCGCTGTGTCCGCGCCATTCCTGCGGCGGGAGCGCGTTTTGGATTTCGCGCCAATTGTAAATTTCGCCGTTGTAAGTCAGCGCAAGAGCCCCGCGCGTCATCGGTTGCGTGCCGGCGGGCGATAAATCCAACACCGCCAGACGGCGATGCGCCAGCGCGATGCCGTCGCCGCTCCACACGCCTTGCCCGTCGCGGCCGCGATGCGCCAACCGCGCCGCCATTTCCTCGGCGCGCGCCGTCCGCTCGGCGGGGGATAAATTCAGGGAAAAAATTCCGGCAATGCCGCACATAGGAGAGATTAGAGTTGCGAGTTAAAAGTTGAGAGTTGAAAACTATTTTTAACGATTAAGATTTTTAAAAAGCTTAAAATTCTTAATCGCTTAATCCGTTTTTTTAATTGCCCCCAAAGGAATCACAATGCCCAAAATCAACTTCACGAAAATGCAGGGGTGCGGCAACGATTTTATTTTGCTCGATAATCGCGAGCGACGCTGGACGGCCGCGCAAAAAATCGCGTTCACGAAGAAATTTGCGACGCGGCGCTTGTCGGTCGGCGCCGACGGCGTGATTTTTTTAGAAAACGCGCCGCCCGCTCCGGCTGATAATGACGCCGCGTTGTCGTGGGATTTTTACAACGCCGACGGCTCCAACGCCGAAATGTGCGGCAACGGCGCGCGCTGTTTCACGCTGTTCGCCGTCGCGCTCGGCGCGGCGGTAAGTCCGTTCACTTTTGCGACTCGCGCCGGCAATATCCGCGCCGAAATTTCCGCGCCGCAACGGGCGCGCGTGCAACTGCCGCCCGCCCTCGCGCCGACGCTCGAAAATTTAAGCGTGGACGGCGCGGCGTTGACCGGCTATTTTCTCAATACCGGCGTGCCGCATTTGGTCGTCAATGCCGGCGACCGCGACGCCTTGGAAAAGGTGGAGGTGCAAACTCTCGGCGCGGCGTTGCGCTATCACGAGCGGTTTGCGCCGGCGGGGACGAACGTTGATTTTATCGCGGTGCAAAACGGCGAAACGTGGGTGCGGACTTACGAGCGCGGGGTCGAAGCGGAGACGCTCGCCTGCGGCACGGGCGCGGTGGCGAGCGCGATTATCGCGGGCGAAAAATGGGGCGGCAACGGCAAAGTCCACACGCGCGGCGGCGACCGCTTAAACGTCGAATATCAACGCGCCGCCGCCGGCTACGCGGCGATTTTCCTCGAAGGTCCGGCGGTGGCGGTGTTTGACGGCGCGGTCGAATGGGATTTAGAGTTGAAAGTTGAAAGTTAAAAGTTGAGAATTAAGCGATAAATGCTCTAATCGCTAAATTCTTAACTTTTAACTTTTAACTTTCAACTCTGAATTTGCCGCCGATGAGTTACGAACCGATGGCGCGGAAATACCGCCCGCAAAAATTTGCCGACGTGGTCGGACAGGAACACGTCGCGCGCACGTTACAGAACGCCATCGCCGCCAATCGCGTGGCGCAGGCGTATTTGTTTTGCGGCGCGCACGGTTGCGGCAAAACGACGATGGCGCGGCTTTTTTCCCGCGCGCTCGTGTGTGAAAAAGGCGTCTCCGCCGACCCCTGCGGCGAATGTGAAATTTGCCAAAGCGTGATGCGCGGCGGCGACGCCGACGTGATTGAAATCGACGGCGCCTCCAACAACGGCGTCGAGCAAGTCCGCGAACTCCGCGACCAAGCCGCCTACGCCCCGACCCGCGCCCGCGATAAAATCTACATCATCGACGAAGTGCATATGTTGTCGGTCGGCGCGTTCAACGCCCTGCTCAAGACCTTGGAAGAGCCGCCGCCGCACGTCAAATTTATTCTCGCCACCACCGACCCGCAAAAATTGCCGACGACGATTTTATCGCGCTGTCAACGGTTTGATTTTCGCCTGGTGCCGGCGGCGCCGTTGACCGGATTTTTCCAAACCCTCGTCGCCAAAGAACACGCCGAAATCACCGCCGACGCGCTCGCGGCGGTCGCGGCGTTTTCCGGCGGCTCGGTGCGCGACGGCTTGGTTTTGCTTGACCAGTTGCTCAGTTTCGGCAACGGCAAAGTTACGCGCGAAGATGTCGAGCAGGTGCGCGGCGTCGCGAGCGCCGAAACGGTCGCGGGTTTATACCTCGCCGTCGTCGAAAAAAATTTGCCGCAGGCGCTAGCGTTTATCGACGCGGTGGCGCAACGCGGCACGAACGCCGGCGAATTTTTAGACCAGTTGATTGAGTTCGGACGCGACCTGTTGCAAATTTCCGCGACGAAAAAATTCGACGCCGTCAACGCCTACGGTCCGGCGAAAGAAGCGTTGCAAAAAATCGGCGGCGCGTTGTCGCTTGAACAAATTTTACTGATGTTGGACGTGTTCGGCGAAGCGCGAACGCGGGTGAAACAACGCGCCTTGTCGAACCCGCAAGTGCCGCTCGAAATGGCGGTGGCGCGGCTCGCCGGCGTTGACAACTTAACCTCAATGCCGGAATTGCTCGCGGAATTGGCGGGCAAAGCGGATTTCACCGCGAGCGCCGCAAGCCCGAGCGCCGCAAGCCCGAGTGCCGCAAGCACCGGCGCCGCAAGCGCGAACGCGGCGAATAATAGATTGACGAGTGTCGCGCCCGATAAAACGGCGGTTTATAAAGAACCGGCGGCGCAACCGGCGGCGGTTGCGCAAAAACCGGCGGAAAAAGCCGCGCCGGAATCACTGCCCCCGGAAAAATCACCGCCCACCGCCCACTGCCCGCCGCCCGCCGAGAAAACCCCGCCCGCTGAAATTTGGGAAAAAATTAAAACGGCGGTCGCGCGGCAACATCCCGCCGACGCGGTGTATCTGAAAGACGTGGATTGTGAAAAAACGGACGGCGACGCGCTCTATTTGCGATGCAGTCCGCTGACGCTTGAACAATGCGAAGACGACGCGCGGCGCGCGCGGTTGACGGCAATCGCGCAAACGGTCGCGGGGCGGGCGCTCCGCCTCGATTTTCTGCCGCGCGGCGCGCCGCCGAAAAAACGTGCGCCGGTCGCCGACGAAATCGCCGCCTTGCCGGAAGTCGCGTTAGTGCTGAAAAATTTTCGCGGGACGATTTACGAAGTGGTGAATGAGAGATAAGGCATATGTCCATTCCACTCGACAATCCGGCGGACGCCGGCGCCGGCGCCGAGATGCGCAAATTAGCCGAGGTCTTGGCGACGGGACAACCGGCAATCACGCCTCATCGGGTCTTGGGCGATATTGTGGTCGGTGTCGGCAAGTCCGGCAAAGGCGGATACGGTTTAACGCACATCATTGAGCGGCGGGCGCAACAGGGAAAATCAACCGCGGAAATTGCGGCAATTTTGTATTTGATAAATCAGGCGTTGCGCGACGGAGAAATTTTACCCCATCCGAACCCTAACCGGCAAACCTTGAATAATCGGGGGATAGTGGCAATCATCGAGCGGCAGGACGGCGGGAAGTGGTTGCTGACGGGCTACGACGATTTCAGTCAAAAAAAGGAGGCGACGGATGCCATAACCGCGGTTATCGCTAATTATGGCTACGCGCCGGATTACTCTTATGTCTGCAATCAGGTGGGAGCCGTCGTAACCTCTCGACGCGCAAGTATAGTCAATTAAATAAAAACCGTCAACTTCGCGCCGGCAACGGACGCGATTCTTTATGGAGCCAATAATGCCTAATTTTCCTCGCATCGTCGCCACCGGCGTCGGGCTGACTTCGCCGCTCGGCAACGACCTTAAAACTATGCGCGAGAATTTACTCGCCGGTCGCCCCAACGTCCGCGAACACGAACTCCGCTACGTCGGCAAAGTTTTGGCGGGCGTTTGCGACTTCGACGCGACGAAACATCAATCGAAAAAGAACGCGCGGCGCGGCACCCGCGCCGGTTCGCTTGCCGTTTTTTGCGCCGGCGATGCGCTCGCCGACGCCGGCGTTGAACTCGCCGACCCGTCGCGCGTCGGCGTGTATGTCGGCATCACCGAACACGGCAATGTCGAAACCGAAAACGAAATCGCCGCCATCAAAGAACACGACTACGACGTGAAACTCTGGACGCATCACCACAATCCGCGCACCGTCGCCAACAATCCCGCCGGCGAGGTCTGTCTCAATTTGGGGCTCACCGGCGCCCACTGCTGTCTCGGCGCGGCGTGCGCGGCGGGGAATTACGGCATTATTCACGCGGCGCAACAATTGATGTTGGGCGAATGCGATGTCGCGCTCGGCGGCGGCGTGTCCGAGAGCATCCACACGTTCGGCATCTACGCCGGTTTCCAAAGTCAAAACGCGCTGGCGCATCACGCCGACCCGAATCGCGCCAGCCGTCCGTTTGACCGCGACCGCAACGGCATCGTCATCGCCGAGGGCGGCGCGTTGTTCGTGTTGGAACGCTACGCCGACGCGCACCAGCGCGGCGCGAAAATTTTGTTCGAGGTCTGCGGCTGGGCGATGAACACCGACGCGACCGATTTCGTCCTGCCCAATCCCGACCGGCAAGCCGAATGTATGGCGCTCGCCTTGCGCCGCGCCGGGCTTAATCCCGACCAAATCGGCGTCGTCAGCACGCACGCGACCGGCACGAAAGAGGGCGATATTCGCGAAATTCAGGCAATCAAAAAAGTGTTCGGCGAGCGTCCGGCGGCGTGGGTCAACAATGCCAAAAGTTTTTGGGGACACGCGATGGGCGCGGCGGGGGCGCTTGAACTCGCCGGCAATTTGCCGGCGTTCGCCGACGGCGCGGTGCATCCGACGATTAACGTCGATAACCTCGACCCGGAGTGCGCGATTGGCGAGCGGTTGGTCGTCGGTCGCCCTTGCGAAGGGCAAACCGTTTCTTACATTCTGAACAATTCGTTCGGGATGCTCGGCGTGAACGCGGCGCTGGTGGTCGGGAAGGTTTGATGCGCGGATGGAATAATGATAAAAAGTTTTCGCGACAAGCCGACCGCCGCGGTTTTCAACGGTTATCGTCCGCCCAATTTGCCGCCGGAAATCGCGGCGCGGGCGAAAGTCAAATTGCAGGTCTTACAGGCGGCAACCAATTTACAGGACTTGAAAGTTCCTTACGCCAATCATTTGGAACAGTTGCGCGACGAGCGCCGGGGACAGTGGAGTATCCGCATCAACCGGCAATGGCGCGTCTGTTTTACGTGGCGCGAAAATGACGCCTACGAAGTTGAAATCGTGGACTATCATTAGACGATTACGGGGAGACGAAAATGCGCGACGACGCGCCATACGAACGGTTGGATTTAATTTCACCGGGGCAAGTTTTGTGGCTGGAATTTATGGAGCCGCGCCGCCTGACCGGTCAACAATTGGCGGCGGCGGTAAGAATGAAACCCAGTTATCTGTCGTTGATTATTAACGGCAAACGCCCCATTTCGACGGCGACGGCGATTCGACTGGCCGCGTATTTCGGCAATTCGGCGCAATTCTGGCTTAATTTGCAAACGGCGTATGACCTTGAACTTTTTGCCCGCGCCGGTAAATACGCGGAAATTACCGACTCCGTGGACGCTCCGGCGCACCGCCGCGAGTTAATGCTCGTTTAATCTAACAGGAGATGAAAAGAATGCGTTTGGCTAATGAAAAATTTCGCGCGGTCGCGCAGGGTTTGACCGTGTTTATCGCGGCGCTGTTCGCCGGTTGCGCCTCAATGCCGCCGGAAACGGCGCCGCCGGTCGCGGTTTCGGCGCCGCGTTTCACGGAAACGCCGAATTTGAAAATCGTCGTCAGCATTCCGCCGCAGAAGGATTTGGTGCAACGGTTGGCGGGCGAACACGCCGAGGTCATTTCGTTAATGAGCGCGAACGACGATTTCACCGATGCGAATTTTCAGCCGGCGGGAACGCTGGCGGCGGCGCAACTGTATTTCCGCTTCGGCGCGCCGTTTGAAAAGAAACTCGCCGCGCCCGACGGGTGCAAAGTTTATAGTATGCTCAAAGGCGTCAAGTTGACGCCGCTGGCGCGGCACGTCGAAAGTTTGTTGTCGGAAACGGGCAAATTCAGCGGACCGGATTATTATATTTGGCTCTCGCCGTCGCGAATGGTGCGGATGTTGACGGTGGTTTATCAGGCGTTGCGCGAAGCCGACCCCGACCACATCGACGACTACACGCTGAACTACACGCGCTTGACGCGCGACCTGAACAGTTTGGAGGGCGATATTCAACGGGTGTTGCTTGACCGATTGAGTAGCGAGGTCTTGGTTTATCAACCGGTGTTGGGCTATTTTTGCGAGGACTTCGGTTTGACGCAGTTTAGCGCCGACGTAACTTCGGCGCCGGATTTGGCGCGGGCGGCGATTGAGAAAAAAATCCGCGCGGTGCTGTTGACCAATTCGATTGGCGAAGTCGGGGCGCAACTGCCGCAATTGCTGAACGGCACGGTGGCGCGCGTCAATCCGCTGTCTGGCGACTACTTCGGCAACTTGCGCCAAATCGCCGCCGCGATTGCCGGGAGAAGCGGGGAATACAATTAACAATGAACAATTAAGAATTAAGAATTGTGGCGTAACGGTCAAAATTTCGCGAAGCGAATTGGCTAATCAAGCCCCGAAATTCTTAATTCTTAATTCTTAATTTATCCATCATTCTGAGGAGAAACTTATGATTACGCTGATGCGCTTCGTTAATTTTGTCGTGGTGATGGGGTTGGCGGCGTTGCCGGTTTGGCAATTGTTGGAGCCGAAATGTTTTGCCCAAGTGTGGGAGCAGGCGCGCGGTCCGGTGCATTATTATTTGTTGCCGGCGGCGGCGATTGTTATCGCGCTAAACTTAATCGCGATTGTCCTGTGGCTCGGTCATAAATTTTCGCGCCGTCCCGACATTGAAATTATCTCCAACGACGAGCCGACCGTCATTTCGTCCGCGGCGGTGGAAAAACGCTTGCTGGAATTGGCGTCGAAATTCCCCGGCGTGCGGCAGACGAAAATCGCGCTGGAAATTCGCGGGCGCGAGAAGCCGATAATCTGCAATTTGTCGTTCGGCTTGGCGTGCGAAACCGACATCACCGGTCGCATCGACGAAGTCAAAAAATGTCTGCGCGACGCTTTCAATCGGCTGTTGCCGGGCGCGTCGGGCATCGAAATCAAAACGAAAGTGTTTGATTTGCGCGCCGAAGAAAAATTGCCGGAAACGGCGGCGAAAAGAGAAGCGCCCGCCTACGACGGCGATTTTTCCGGTCCGCTGTATCCGGCGTCGGAACATCACGAGGGCGTTAATTAAGAGTTGAGAGTTAAAAGTTGAGAGTTGAGAGAGTGGGGTTTTTATGTTAGAAACGCGCGAAGCGCAACCTTTGCTAAACTCTCAACTCTGAACTTTCAACTCTAAAAAAAGGAGTTTCTATGCGCCGTCTTTTTGTCTGGCTTCTGCCCTGTTTCTGCGTCGGCGTTCTTGCCGCCGAGCCGCAACCGGTCAATTCGCAACCGCTGTCCGCCGCGCAAACCGACCAAATTCTTGACCGGATTTTTGCCCAACAAAAGCAATTGACCCGCCTCGCGGTGAAAGTTACCAGCCGCAAAATCGGCGGCATTTTCAGCGGCAGTTCGACGACGACGTGGGGCGAGGCGTTCGCTCAAATGCCGGATATGTTGCTGTTTGTTGACCACGGCGAAATCGGCAAAAACGGCAATCCGTTGGCGTATGTGTTAATCGACGGCAGTTATTTGTGGGATATGAAACCCGGCGACGGCGGCTATGAAGCCGAACGGCTGGACTTGAAAAACGCCGGCGACCGCGACCTGAATATCGCCTCGCTCCTGATTGGCGCGACGGTGAACAACAGCCGCGAACTGCGCGAATACTACGAAGTCAGCGGGACGCGCGACACTTTCAGTGCTGGTGGCGCGGGCGGCGCGGGCGAGAGTTATCACTTCCGCTTTCAGACCCGCCCCGACAAAAGCCGCGACAACAAAGACGAAACGAGCGAATTATGGATTCGCGACGGCGAAATTATTCCGTGGTTTTTGCGCGTTACGGCGAAGGTGAAAAAAACCGACGTGTTCAGCGGGGAAACGACTTACAAAAATTCGGTGTCGGAAAAAGAATTTACCGAAGTGCGGACGAATTTGTCGAGCCCGCCGCTCCCGCCGTTTCGCGTAACCGACACTTTTTACGTCGGGCAATTGTTGGTCAAATATCGCGGCACGAAAGTTCTCGAAAAAGGCGGCGTCATTCCCAACGCGCAACTGACCAACGACCTGAAAATTTTGCTCTCGCGCTTGCAGGGGAAACAGCAGTAAAGCGCGGATTTATTTTTTCGATAAATTATTCCGCTAATCGCGCTGAAAACGCGAAATATGTTAGCCCAGGGTAAGGCGCGCGTTCTTGGCGCCGCCACCCTGGGTCGCGGTTATTTTGATAATAGACCTGTTCTAAACCTACGAGCGAGCAGATTTTCGGGCATAATTTTTCGTTCCGCAAGGAAAAATGACGAAGCAATACCGAGAGTATTGCGAGGAATTTTGACGCGGCGGAACGGAAAATTCGCCGAAAAGATGCCGCGAATTGGTTGTCGAACAGGTCTAATCACTCCGACAGTGACGCGGCGCTATTTGCCGCGCTAAATCGCCGCCGGTGGCGGCGAGATGCCGCCTAACGGCGGGACTGTCGGATGGTCGCTTCGCGACCTTTTACCCGGGGTGGCGCGGCTGATAGAACGTCACCGCTTACCCTGGGCTAATATATGTCGCGCTTTCAGCGCGGCTGTCGGACGCGCTTCGCGCTATTTCAATTTTCAACTATTAACACGCGAACCAAGGAGTCCCCGAATGCCTAAATTTTTTGCGACCATCGCGCGTTTGCCCGAGGTTTATCGTCCGGTGGAAGAGCGCTTGCGCGACCATCAGGAAGTCGAGCGGAAATTTATGTTGCCGTTGTTGGCGCAACAGGCGTCGCGCTGTATGGAGTGCGGCGTTCCGTTTTGTCATGGCGCGGGGTGTCCGCTCGAAAACAACGTGCCGGAAACCAACGCCGCGTTTCGCGACGGCGATTACGCCGCCGCGTGGAAATTGCTCTCGGAAAAAAGCCCGATGCCGGAATTTTGCTCGCGCGTGTGTCCGGCGTTGTGCGAGGGCAGTTGCACCGTGTCGCTCAACCTTGAACCGGTGATGATTCGGCAAATCGAAAAAGCCGTGTCGGACTACGCTTTTGAGCATCACTGGGTCAAGCCGGACGCGCCGGAAAAGCGCACCGGCAAAACGGTGGCGGTGGTCGGCGCCGGACCGGCGGGTTTGGCGGCGGCGATTGGCTTGAACCGGCTCGGACATACGGTTACGGTTTTTGAAAAGCGCCCGCAAGCCGGCGGTTTGTTGCGTTACGGGATTCCGAAATTCAAGTTGGCGAAAGAATTGATTGACCGCCGCGTGGCGCTGATGGAAGCGAGCGGGATTGATTTCGAGTATGGCGCGGCGGTCGGCGACGACCTCTCGCTGAATTATTTAGCCAAACGTTACGACGCGGTCGTGGTCGCCGGCGGCACGCCGTCGCCGCGCGATTTGCCGTTGCCGGGGCGCGATTTATCCGGCATTCATTTTGCGCTGGATTTTCTCAACGGCGGCGTGTCGCCGGAAAATAAACGGGTGTTGATTATCGGCGGCGGCGACACGGGTAGCGACTGCGTCGGGATTTCGGCGCGGCAACGGGCGGCGGCGATTACGCAAATTGAGATTATGCCCAAGCCGCCGGTCGAGCGGTCGCCTTCGACGCCGTGGCCGCAGTGGCCCTACAAACTCCGCACCTCGTCCAGCCATTACGAAGTCGGCGACGACGGACACGGCGAGGGCGTTCGCCGCTGGAATCTGCAAAGTCAAAAATTTCTCGGCGAGAACGGCAACGTTACCGGCGTGGAAGTGGCGGCGGTGGAATGGGAATTGTCGGCGGGACGCCCGCTGAAATTTGCGCCGGTGCCAAACTCGACGACCGTCATTCCGGCGGATTTGGTGTTGCTGGCGATGGGCTTTCTGAAACCGGAACAGAAGTTCGAGCGGGAAAACATTTTCGCCGCCGGCGACGCGGCGAACGGACCGTCGCTCGTCGTCCGCGCCATCGCCGACGGCAAAAAAGTCGCCCAGCGCGTCGATAAATTCTTGGGGAAGTAGAGTGCTGGACAGTGAAGGAGCAATTAAGAATTAAGAATGGCGGATTGGCTCTCGAAAATGGCGCGGAGCGAATTTGAGCATCGAACTCCACAATTCTTAATTGCGCTCTCACTGCCCACAGCCCGCCGAACTTGCAAAATCTCGCGGTGCCGCTACAATGCCTCGTTGCAAATTTACCGGATAATTTCGCGCGCGGTTTCTTCGGAAAGCCAGAACAATGACCACGAAAAAAATCGGTTTGCTGGGTAGTGGCATCGTCGCCACGTATTCGCACGTTCCCGCCATTTTCGCCTCCGAATTGTGCGACTTCGCCGGCATTTTCGACCCGAATCCCGACCAACTCCGCAAAATCCAAGAGAAGCACCATATCTCGCCCGACCTTTGTTACACCGACGTGAAAAAGTTCTTCCGCGAGTGTCCGATGGACGCCGTCAGTATCGCGTCCGCCGCGCCCGCGCATAAAGAAAATTGCCTGCTCGCCGTCAAATACGGCAAGCCGATGCTCTGCGAAAAACCGCTGGCGCTCAACGAAGAAGACGGGCGGATAATGGTCGATACCGCCGCCAAAGCCCGCGTGCCGCTGTGGATGGGGTTAGTCGTGCGCTTCGCGCCGGTGGCGCAAAAAATTTATGAACTGATTCGCCGCCGCGCCATCGGCGACATTCGCTCGTTGCGCTTGATTTTCAACTGGTCGTGCCACGGGCAATACAAAATCGACGACGACACCGGCAAATACGGCATCAATCGCCGCCGCGAAGGACGGATGTTCGAGGGCGGACCGCTGATTGACACCGGCACGCATCAAATCGATTTGGCGCGCTGGTGGCTCAATTCGGAAGTCGTCCGCTACGACGGTTTCGGCGCGTGGGTCGAAAATGATTACGAGTCGCCCGACCACACGTGGCTACACCTCGACCACGAAAACGGCGCGCACACGATGATTGAAGTGAGTTTCGCCTACGGACACACCACGAAAGAAACGATTAGCGAATTTATTTACGAACTCATCGGCACCGAAGGCGTCATCCGCTACGACCGCAATCAAAAGACGATTGTGATTCACGGCAAAAAAGAGGACTTGCGTCTGCCGTCGGACGAAGACCGCGGTTTTCACGCGATGTATGACGAGTTCGCGCGCGCGCTCGACACCGGCAAGAGCGACATTTTAGCGACCGGTATGGACGGCTTAATCGCGACGCGCATCTCGCGCCTTTCCACCGACGAGGCCATCAACAAACATATGTTGCTCAACCACCAAGGAGCGGAGTTGAAAGTTTAGAGTTGAAAGTTGAAAGTTGAAAGTTAAGGACGCGCTTGCGTTTTCTCAACTTTCAATTTTCAACTGTCAACTTTCAACGCTGAACTCTGATTTCAACAATGTTCCGCGAAATGCTGAAATCAAAAATTCATCGCGCGACGATTACCCGCGCCGACTTGCATTACGAGGGGTCGGTCGCGGTGTGTCCGTTGTTGCTCGCGGCGTCCGCGATGCGCGTCGGCGAAAAAGTGTTAATCGCCAACGTCAACACCGGCGCGCGCTTTGAGACCTACACGATTGAAGGCAAAGTCGGCGAGATTTGCCTAAACGGCGCGGCGGCGCGGCTCGGCGCGGTCGGCGATAAAATAATCATTATGACGTTCGGCTGGTATGGCGAAGAGGAATTACAAAATTATCAACTGCGCAAGGTCTTGGTGGATGACCAAAACCGCATAAAGAGCAATTAACAATTGTCGGGGGCGCGTTGAACGCGCCCGAATTATTCCGACCGTCGCCCCACCGCCCGTAATTCTTCATTCTTCATTTTTAATTTTTAATTGTTTTCAGCGGAGAACTCGCTTGGCTAAACAGAAATTCCAACTCAACGCGCTGATGAAAAAAGCCACGGACGCCGTCCAGCGGCAAAATTACAATTTGGCGATTTTCAATTATTTGCAGGCGTTGAAATTACAAATCAACAACGAAGACGTTCGCCTCGCGTTGCGGGCGATTCAAACGCGCAACGCCAAAGTCAACGGCAACAAGCCGCTCCGAAGGTTGTGGGCGACCGCGAAAGCGACCGTTTACGCGGCGTTGAAAAAATACGACAAGGCGCTGTTCGTGTTGGAAGAGGCGGTTTCCTACGACCCCAACAATGTGAAATTATTGTTGTTCTTGGCGGACACGGCGTTAAAAGCCGGTTACGGCGATGTCGCGATTTGGCAACGTCGGTCGATTGCCGACAGCGTTGACCAGCGCAATACCGTCAATTTATTGAAACTCGCCGAACTTTATCGCGACGACGGGCAGTCGGACCAAGCCATCAAAATGCTCGAACAGGTCAAAGCCGTTGACCCGCTCTCCGACGTGGACCTCAAAATGCGCGAATACTCCGCCGAGGTTTCCAGCCGCATTTTCGGACAGGCGGTCAAAGAGGGCTCGCGCTCGATTATGAAAGACGCCGGCGACGCCGAGCGGTTGGAACTTGACGCCGGCAAACTGCGCACCGACGACCAGCGGCGCAAAGCCATCAATTACCGGTTGGCGAACGACCTCAAAGCGCGTCCGAAAGATATGGCAATCTGGATTACCATCGGCGAAATCGCGGCGGAAATGACCGACTTTGACCAGGGCTACACCGAAGCCAAAAAGTATTACGAAAAGGCGCAGGAACTCGCGCCGGAAAATTCGGCGATTCGCGACCACTTCGGCGATTTGGAAATGAAACGGCTGGCGCGGGCGGTCGAAGCGGTCAACGACCAAGTCAAAGACGGCGACGAAGCGGCGAAAGCGCAACTTAAAGAATTACGGAAACAAGAATTGACGTTCCAGTTGGGCGAATACGAGCGGCGAGTGAAAGACCAGCCGCTGAAGGGGGACTATCACTTCAAACTCGGCGCGTTGTATATGCAATTCAAACGTTACGACGACGCGATTGGCGAGTTGCAAGTGTCGTCGAAAGACCCGCGCTGGCGGATTAAATCGCTGACGTATTTGGGGCGGTGTATGTTGGCGAACGGCAACGTCGATATGGCGATTGGGCAGTTTCAGCGGGCGCGGGAAGGGGTCGAGATTTTCGACAAATACAAAGACCCGATGTATTACGAGGCGTGCGCGTGTTTGCAAAAAGGCGACGCGGACTCGGCGTCCAAGGCGCTGGCGCTGTTCACGCAGTTGTATGAAACGGACATTAAATTCCGCGACGTCAAAGACAAAGTCGCCGAAGCGCAACGAGCGATTAACAATTAGCAATTAACAATTAACAATGGTGGAGTTTGATTGTCGGATTCGCCGGGGCGATTTTGATAATCAAACGCCGCCATTTTTCATTTGGAGATTGTCGTCAAACCTGTCTAAAAAATAAATATCGCACGGAGGCGCGGAGAACACGGAAAATTCAATATAGAAACGCTTTATTCAATTGCCACGCCTTTTAAGGCGTGGTGTGCGGGCAGAAAAAAATAAATGGGCTTTAGCCCAAAATAAAGAATGTGGTCTCATTCCACCGGCTTTAGCCGAATGATTGTTTGGGCTAAAGCCCATTTTAGAGAGCGCGCGCGCTATCCACGCGCTAAAGCGCGTGGCAATTGAAGAGAGCGTTCAACTTTGCGGTTTCCTCAAAACGCCGCCGTCGTGCCGCCGTGAAAAACAAGTTGTCGAACAGGTCTATTCAGTCAGCGAAGAACGCTATGTTTCAGCCGAAATTATTTTCCGTCTTGCGCCATCATTACACCCGCAAAATGTTTTTTACCGACGCGATGGCGGGCGTTATTGTCGGGATTGTCGCCATTCCCTTGGCGATTGCCTTCGGCATCGCCTCCGGCGTGGGACCGACCGAGGGGTTGGTTACCGCGATTATCGCGGGTTTTATCGTGTCGTTGTTAGGCGGCTCCAACGTGCAAATCGGCGGACCGACCGGCGCGTTTATCGTGATTGTCTATGGCATCATTCAGCAACACGGGTTGAGCGGGCTAATTCTCGCGACGATGATGGCGGGCGTGATGTTGGTGCTGATGGGCGCGTTCAAGTTGGGCAACATCATCAAATTCGTGCCGTATCCGGTGATTGTCGGCTTCACCGGCGGCATTGCGCTGACGATTTTCTCCACGCAAATCAACGATTTATTCGGCTTGGGTTTGACCGAAGTGCCGGGGCATTTTATCGAAAAATGGCTTTACTACTTCGAGCATATCAAGCAAGTAAATTGGTGGGCGCTCGGCGTCAGTGTGGCGGGGCTGTCGGTCATCGCCGTCAGTCCGAAAATTTCCGGCAAAATCCCGGGGGCGCTCGTCGCGATTTTGTTGTTGACGCCGGCGGTTTTACTGCTGAAAGAATACGGCGGCGTGGACGCCATCCAAACCATCGGCGACCTTTACGCCCTGCCGCAAGGATTGCCGGCGTTCCGCCTGCCGGATTTTTCTTTGCCCGCCGGAATGACGTTTTTTGCGTATCTCCAATCGTTGTTTGCGCCGGCGTTCACGATTGCGATGTTGGGCGCGATTGAGAGTTTGCTGTCGGCGATGGTGGCGGACGGCGCCACCGGCGACAAGCACGACAGCAACGCCGAATTGGTCGCGCAGGGCGTCGCGAACGTGGTTACGCCGTTTTTCGGCGGCATACCGGCGACGGGCGCCATCGCACGGACGATGACGAACATCAACAACGGCGGCCGCTCGCCGGTGGCGGGTCTGGTCCACGCGGTCTTTTTGCTGTTGATGATGGTGACGCTCGGCTATTTGGTCGGCTATATTCCGATGCCGTGTTTGGCGGCGGTGCTGGTCGTCGTCGCCTACAATATGAGCGGCTGGCACACGTTTGTTTCGATGCGGAAATATCCGAAATCCGATTTCGCGGTGTTGCTCGTTACTTTTTTCTTGACGGTGATTTTCGATTTGACCGTGGCGATAGAAGTCGGGATGTTGCTGGCGATTGTGCTGTTCCTGAAACGGACGAACGAGACGACGGAAATCCGCTCCTTTCACGACGAAATTATCCCGAACGAAGACGTGACGAGCGGCGCGTTCGCCGAGGGAAAATTGGTCATTCCCGACAAAGTCGAGGTGTATGAAATCGACGGACCGTATTTCTTCGGCATCGCCAACAAGTTTGACGACATTATGAAATCGACCGGCGCGCGCCCGTGTTTGGTGCGGGTTATTCGGATGCGAAAAGTGGCGTTTATCGACAGCACCGGACTGCATAATTTGGAATTACTCTGCCAAAAGGCGGAGCGCGACCGTCTGCGCATCGTGTTGTCCGGCGTGAAACCGAAAGTGCGCTACGCCTTGCGCAAAGCCGGACTCATCAAAATGTTGGGCGAGCCGAACGTCTGCCCGCACATCGACCTCGCACTCCGCCGCGCGGCGGAAGTCGTGCGGGAACTGTCGGCGTAAGCGCCACCGCGACGGACGCCGCCTTGTCCCCCAAAAAGCGGGCGCGAACCTTAGTTCGCCCCCGTTTTTTTCAACCCGCAACTGCGGTTCCGCGGCGCTTGCAATCGCCCCGCGCTTTAGCGGGGGAGGGGGGTAAGAAGTTGGAAAAGAGAAAGGGCTTTAGAGCCAAATTATGACTTTGGCTAAAGCCGGTGTTTTCTGCTCTTGACCCGCCGTTAAAACGGCGGGCTATTAGACCTGTTCGACAACCAATTCGCGGCATCTTTTCGGCTAATTTTCCGTTCCGCCGCGTCAAAATTCCTTGCAATACGCTCGGTATTGCTTCGTCATTTCTCCTTGCGGAACGAAAAATTATGCCCGAAAATATGCTCGCTCGTAGGTTTAGAACAGGTCTATTGAATTTCGGCGGCGGCTTCGCCGCGTGTCAATCGACGGTGATAAATCGCCGCCGAAGGTCTCAACCCGCAACTCCAAACCGATGCCGCTGACCGACGACATTAAATTTCTGAAAGGCGTGGGACCGGCGCGCGCGAACGATTTTTACGCGCTCGGCGTGCGGACGATTGCCGATTTGCTGTTCACTTTTCCCCGCGCCATCAACGACCTCTCGACCGTTACGACCATCGCCGACGCGCCGGTTGCCGGCGACGCCGTCATCATCGCCGAGATGCGCAATCTCGAAGAGCGCTGTCCCCGCCGCGGTAAAATCCGCTCGATTGTCCACGCGATGTTCACCGACCGCACCGGCGAAATGGAAGCCGTCTGGTTCAATTCGCCGTGGGTCAAAGAGCAACTCGCCGCCGCCGGCAAAACGCTGTTGCTTTACGGCAAAGTCAGCCGCAAGTCCGGCTGGCTGAAAATGGAGCATCCGCGCTTCGAGCCGACCGTCGCCGGCATCGCCCGCGAGTCGCTTAACGTCGGGCGGATGGTGCCGGTTTATCCTTGCACCGGACGCCTCAACCAAAACGCCTGGCGGCAGGCGATGAACCACGCCTTGACCGCGACGCTCGCCGAATTGCCGGAACTTTATCCGCCGGATTTTTTGCGCGAGCAAAATTTAACCGCGCGGCAGGACGCGGTGCGCAATATGCACTTTCCCGCCAACGACGCGGCGCGCGCGGCGGCGCGGGAGCGGCTCGCGTGGGACGAGGCGTTGTTGATGCAATTAGCGATTGCGCGGCGGCGCGCCGCGGCGGTGGACGCGGCGTCCGGCGGGCGGCGGATTATCGTTACGCCGGAGATTGACGCGCACATTCGCCGCCTCTTTCCGTTTCGTCCGACGGCGGCGCAGGAAAAAGTCCTGCGGGAAATCACGGCGGATTTGGCGGCGCCGTTGCCGATGCGCCGGTTGTTGCAGGGCGATGTCGGGAGCGGCAAAACGGCGGTGGCGATTTACGCGCTCCTCGCGGCGGTGGCGAACGGCGCGCAAGCGGTGTTGATGGCGCCGACCGGACTTGTCGCGGCGCAACATTTTATGACGTTGGAAAAATTTCTCGCCGCCGGCGGGCGGTCGAAAGTGCGGCTGAAACTGTTGACCAGCGGGATGAAAAAGCGCGAGCGCGAATGGTTGAAAACCGAGTTGGCGCAAGGCGGCATCGACCTGCTGGTCGCGACGCACGCGGCGATTGAAGGCGATATTCAATTCAAAAATCTCGCCCTCGCGGTGATTGACGAACAGCACAAATTCGGCGTGGCGCAACGCGACGCTTTGGCGAACAAGGGCGTCGGAGTGAAAGAATTGGTGATGACGGCGACGCCGATTCCGCGCTCGCTGGCGCTCACCGTTTATGGCGATTTGGACGTGAGCGTCATCGACGAACTGCCGCCGGGGCGGCAACCGGTGCGCTCGACGCTCATCAGTTCGCGTCAACTGCCGTCGGCGTGGGACTTCATTCGCGCCGAACTCGCGAAGGGGCGACAGGCGTTTATCGTCAGTCCGCTACGCGAGGAAAACGAGGATTATTTGTCGGCGACGGCGGCGTTCGACAATTTCCGTTCGCACGAACTCAGCGGATGCGCGCTCGGACTGTTGCACGGGCAGATGACGCGCGAGGAGCAAGCGGCGGTGATGGACGAATTTCGCGCCGGTAAAATTCAGGCGTTGGTTTGCACGGTGGTGATTGAAGTCGGCGTGGATATTCCAAACGCCAACACGATGTTGGTGTTGCACGCGGAGCGCTTCGGCTTGGCGCAATTGCACCAGTTGCGCGGGCGGATTGGGCGCGGCACGGACGCCGGACATTTCATAATGTTAAGCGACGGCGGCGGCGAAATCACGACGGCGCGCTTACAAGTGATGACGCAAACGTTGGACGGTTTTAAGATTGCGCAAGAGGATTTACGCTTGCGCGGACCGGGTGAATTTCTCGGCACGAAACAACACGGTTTGCCGGAATTTAAGGCGCTCGATTTAGTCGAGGACTTGGCGTTGATTAACCGCGCTCGCGAGACGGCGAAACAAATTTTGCCGGAACTCGCGACCGCAAGATTTGCGGCATTGAACGCGGCGCTATCCGCGTCGGATTAAGGCGCGCGCCCCCTCTGCGTTTCTTTTTTGGGCGAGGATAATACAATGGGACAATTCAGAATTAAGAATTGCGGAGTTTGCTTCGCAAAATTGCCGGCGCGCGCGAAGCGATATTTTGACCGTTAAACTCCGCAACTTTTAATTCGTAACCGTTATTTTTCTCCATCACTGCCGAACAGGTAAAATATGTCCATCGCCGACGAGCAAGAGGCGGCGAAACAAGACGCTCATTACGAGGCGAGGCGCTATTTGCGCAACGCCGAAGAGATTTTGTTAAAAGCCGGTCAAAACGGGAAACGGTATCTTGACAAAAAATACGTGTCGGTCGCGTGCGGCGCGGCGTATTTGGGGGCGTTAATCGCGATGGACGCGATTTTCAAATTGCGCGACGTGAAGCCGCCGAAAGGCAACAAGCGCGAGTCGATTAAGTATTACGTCGAAAACGCCGCAAAACTCGACGGCAAATTGGCGAGCGAACTTCGTATCGCTTACCAAGCATTGCACCTCGACGGTTATTACGAAGGCACGTTGAGCGTGCCGATAGTTCGCGAGGGCTTTGAAACGGCTTACGACATCGTCGAGCGCATTCGCCCGCAACGGGAATTGACGGACGCGGAATTTAAGACGCGAAGACGCGGTCAATCGTGGGTCGGCAAATTGGCGGCGTGGCTGTTTTAGAAGGCAAAAAAAATGAACGCGCTAAAATTTTTCAAGAATTAAACTCCACCATTCTTAATTGTTAATTGTTCTTTCGTTGCGGGAGTCAAAAAATGTTTGAACGATTCACCGACCGCGCCAAAAAAGTCGTCAATCTGGCGCGGCAGGAAGCCGAGCGGTTGGGCGCCGAATTTATCGGCACCGAACATATTCTTTTGGGCATCGTCAAAGAGGGCTCCGGCGTCGCCGCCAACGTGCTGGAAATCCTCAACGTCGATTTGGAGCGCGTGCGGCTCGAAGTCGAAAAATTCACCACCGAAAGCGGCGAGGTCATCACCCACAGCGAGTCCCTGCCGTTCACGCCCAAAGCCAAACACGCGCTCGAACTCGCCGCCGAGGAAGCCCGCGCGCTCCAACACAATTACATCGGCACCGAACATTTGTTGTTGGGACTGTTGCGCGAACACGACGGCATCGCCGCGCAGGTCTTCATCAACCTTAACGTCGAAATCGACCAAGTCCGCGCCGAATTGTTGGAACTGCTCGGCGCCAACGACGGCGAAGACGCCGAAATTATCCCCGGGCTGAAAGAAGCGCAAAAACTCACGAAAAAGAAAAAAGGCAAAGCCAGCGAAACTCCCGCGCTCGACTCCTTCGGGCGCGACCTCACGGCGCAAGCGAAAGAGGGGTTGCTCGACCCCGTCATCGGACGCGAAAAAGAAATTATGCGTCTTCTGCAAGTGCTCTCGCGCCGCACGAAAAACAATCCCGTCCTCATCGGCGAAGCCGGCGTCGGCAAGACCGCCATCGTCGAAGGACTGGCGCAAAAAATCACCGCCAATCAGGTGCCGGACGCGCTTATCGGCAAGCGCGTCGTGTCGCTGGATTTGGCGATGATGGTCGCCGGCACGAAATATCGCGGGCAGTTTGAAGAGCGGATTAAAATGGTGATGAACGAAATCAAGAAAGCGAAAAATGTGATTTTATTCATCGACGAAATTCACACGCTCATCGGCGCCGGCGGCGCCGAAGGCACGCTCGACGCCGCCAACGTCATCAAACCGGCGCTCGCCCGCGGCGAAATGCAGTGCGTCGGCGCGACCACGCTCGACGAATACCGCAAATATATGGAAAAGGATTCGGCGCTCGAACGCCGCTTCCAACCGGTGATTGTCAACCCGCCGAGTCAGGAAGAGGCGATACAAATTTTGCAGGGACTCCGCGACCGCTACGAAGCGCATCACCGCGTCCGCATCACCGACGACGCGATTGCCGAGGCGGTCAAGTTGAGCGAGCGCTACATCAGCGGGCGATTTTTGCCGGACAAAGCGGTCGATGTGATTGACGAAGCCGGCGCGAAAGTCCGGCTCTCGACCTGCACGCGCCCGCCGGATTTGTCGGCGCTCGAAAGCGAACTCGCGGGCTTGGAGCGCGAAAAATTGGAAGCCGTCGCGACGCAGGCGTTTGAGCGCGCCGCCGAATTGCGCGACAGCATCGACCGGTTGCTGACGCGCAAAGAACAATTGCAGGGCGAATGGCGCAACCTCTCGGCGAAAACCGAAGGCGTCGTGGACGCGGAAGTCGTTACCCAAGTCATCAGCACGATGACCGGCGTGCCGCTGACGCGCGTCGAACAAAAAGAAACGGTGCGTTTGTTGAATATGGAAACGGAATTGCACGAAAAGGTCATCAGTCAGGACGAGGCGATTGCCGCCGTCTCGCGCTGTTTGCGGCGCAGTCGCGCCGGGATGCGCAATCCGCGCCGCCCGCTCGGCTCGTTTTTATTTTTAGGTCCGACCGGCGTCGGCAAAACCTTGCTCGCGCGGGCGCTGGCGGAATTTATGTTCGGCGACGCGGACTCGCTCATTCGCGTCGATATGTCGGAATATATGGAAAAACATTCCGTCAGCCGCCTCATCGGCGCGCCGCCCGGCTACGTCGGTTTTGAGGAGGGCGGACAGTTGACGGAAAAAGTCCGGCGGCGCCCCTACGCCGTCGTCTTGATTGACGAAATCGAAAAGGCGCACCCCGACATTTTCAACATTCTCTTGCAAGTGATGGAGGACGGGCAGTTGACGGATTCGTATGGGCGCAAGGTGAATTTCCGCAACACGATTTTGATTATGACCAGCAACGTCGGGGCGGATTTAATCAAGCGGCAGGGCAATCTCGGCTTCGCCAAACGCGACGCGGCGAACCTCTACGACCGGCTGAAAAAATTGATGCTCGACGAAGTGGAAAATCATTTCCGCCCGGAATTTGTGAACCGTTTGGACGCGCAAGTGGTGTTCCGTTATTTGGACAAAGCCGACCTCGAACGCATCGTCTTAATCGAGTTGGACGGCGTGCATAAGCGGATGGTCGAGATGGGAATGGGCTTGGAACTGACGCCGGCGGCGATGGATTTTTTAATTGAAAAGGGTTACAGTCAGGATTTCGGCGCGCGCCCGTTGCGGCGGACGGTCGAGCAAATGGTCGAAGACCCCATCGCCGAAGACATCCTGCGCGGCAAATTTTTGCCCGGACACAAAATCGTGGTCGAGTTGTCCGCCGGCGTTTTGATTTATCGCGAAGAGCCGTTGGAAGTGAAAGTTGAAAGTGGAGAGTTAAAAGTTGAGAGTTGAGAGAGTGGAGTTTTAGAACCTATCCTGTTATCAACGAGCGTCGTCCCGTAGGGACGAAATGTCGGTAGAAAAAGCCACCCGAAAAAAATCCGTCCCGTAGGGACGGAATGTTGGTAGCGAGCATCAAGCGCCATTTAACCGACATTGCGTCCCTACGGGACGCGGTTTCAGGGCGGCGGCGTTTCTACCGACATTTTGCCCCTACGGGGCAAACAGCCGATTAGTTCGATATTCGGATAGGTTCTTAGAAGCGCAACCACCTTCTTAACTTTCAACTTTCAACTCTAAACTCTAAACTCTAAACTCTGTAAAAATGTCCCGCATCCTCCTCCTGCCCAATCCGTACAAGCCCGCCGCCGCAGCGTTGGCGCGGACGGTTGCCGCGCAATTGTCGCCCGCCCATCACGTCGCGCTCGCCGAAGAAAAAAATCGCGGCAACGACGACGATTACGATTTCGGGGTCGTTTTCGGCGGCGACGGCACGGTTTTGCACGCGGTCAATTATCTCGGCAACCGGCAAATCCCGCTGTTGACGGTGAATTTGGGGCGGCTCGGTTTTTTAGCCGAAGTCGCGCCGACGGCGGTGGACGCGGCGTTGGCGAAAGTGTTGGCGGGCGATTATCAGGTCGGCGAGCGGATGTTGTTGACGGTCGAATTCGCGCGCCGCGGGCAGGACGTTTTCAAACGGCGGGTCTTAAACGAAGTCGCGTTTATGCCGCGCGCGCACGGGCGAATGTGCCGGTTGCAGTTAGCCGTCGGCGGCGCGTATTTGAACGAAATTTACGGCGACGGTTTGATTGTGGCGACGCCGACCGGCTCGACGGCGTATGCGTTGTCGGCGGGCGGACCGTTGCTCAGTCCGCGCTTGGCGGCGATGTTGCTCGCGCCGATTTGTCCGCATAATTTGTCGCATCGCCCGTTGGTGCTCAGTCCCGACGAGGAGTTGGCGGTTACGGGCGCGGCGCTCATCACTTGCGACGGCGTGATGGAAATGGCCATCGCCGCGGACGAAACGGCGAAAATTCGCCGTAGCCGACAAACGGCGAAAATCATTCTCGCGAACAGCGAAGCCGGACACTACGACGTTCTGCGGCAAAAACTCGGTTGGGGCGCCGTCAAACCCGCCGCGGCGGACGCGATTGCGGGGACGTGAATTGAGCAAGCCGCCGCCGCGTTCAACGCGCGCGCGACAATCTCTCAACGCTAAAAATTCAGTGCATTTTCAGCGTCCCCAACGCGGCGGCGGCGAAGAGGGCGTTGAGCATCCAGAAGCGGATAACGATATGGTTTTCCTGCCAGCCGCGTAACTCCAAATGGTGGTGGAGCGGCGCGCACAAAAACAGCCGCTTGCCCCAGCCGCGATAGCCGACGATTTGCGCCACCGTCGCCAGCGTTTCCAACACGAAAATTCCGCCCGCCACGAGGAGCGCGATTTCCTGTTTGCTGACAAGCGCGGCGTAGCCGAGCAAGCCGCCAATCGCTAACGCGCCGGTGTCGCCCATAAAAATCTGCGCCGGTTTGGCGTTAAACCATAAAAAGCCGAGCAACGCGCCGACCAAGCCCGCGAGCACCACGCACATTTCGCCGCACCCCTCGATATTCGGCACGGTGAAATAGCCGCTCAACACCGCGTTGCCCGCCACATACGCGAACACCGCGAACGCTAAAACCGAACTGAGCGCGCACCCCGCCGCCAAGCCGTCCAAGCCGTCGGTCAAATTCACCGCGTTGGCGCACGCATACAACACCAGCACAAACCAGAGCCAATAGTAGCCGCCCAAATCCCCCATCGCCGCCGGCGCCGTCCACGGCAACAATAATTTGGTCGTGTTGGCGTCGGCGGAAGTCGCGACGATTGCCGCCGTCAAAAAGGCGACAAGCAATAAACCGGCGGTTTTTTCTTTTTTATTCAGACCGCCGGCGCGCCATTTTTTGAGTTTGACCAAATCGTCGGCGAGACCGACCAGCGCGTTGCCGGTAAAAATCACCAAACCGCCCCAAATCAGCGGCTCGCGCCAATCGCCGAAAAAAAACGCGCCGAGCAACAGCGCCAGCGCGATGCCGATACCGCCCATCGTCGCGGTGCCTTTTTTGTCGGCGTGTCGGCGTTCGATGAGAACGCTGTCTTTGCGCATATCTTCGAGGGCGCGGCGGGCGGTCAAAAAGCGAATCAGGCGCGGCAAAAAAAACAACGCCACAATAAACGCCGTCAGCAACGCCAGCAAACTGCGGAGCGTGATGCTGTTGAACATCTCCAACGCCGACCAGTGCGACAACGAAAATTCGGCAAAATAACGAAACATCGGCGTCCTTCATTTAGAGTTGAGAGTTGAGAGTTGAGAGTTGAAAGTTGAAAGTTGAAAGTTGAAAGTTGAAAGTTGAAAGTTGAGAAAGTGAGCCGTGGTCAGTGGTCGGTAACCGCTTGCGACTGTTCACCGCCCACTCAACTTTCAACTTTTAACTTTCAACTCTAACACAGTGCGTCCATATTATTTTTTGCGTCCGGCAATAAAATAGGCGGCATTCGGCGCTTTTTTCGCAAAGGTTTTTATATGGCAGAGATGAACATCGACCTTCGACCCGCGCAACGTGAACACGCGCAACGTGAAACCGCGGCACGCGGCGACGCGGACGCTTACCCGTTTAATTTGTCGTTGGCGGCGGGAGAAATTACCGCCGTCGTCGGCGCCGACCGCGCGTGGCAAACCGCCATCGCCGACGCGCTGACCGGCAACCCGTCCGCGTTTTCCGCGACCTTGACGCTGAACGGCAAAACGCTGAATCCGCGC
Organism: Planctomycetales bacterium; assembly: GCA_025997475.1. Taxonomy (GTDB): domain Bacteria; phylum Planctomycetota; class SZUA-567; order SZUA-567; family SZUA-567; genus MS499-59. The sequence continues at coordinate 72,840 of BNUQ01000004.1, read as the reverse complement.
TCGCCGCGGGAAGCGTTAGCGCTCGGCGTTGTCGCGTTGCGCCCGGAACCGTTGATTTTCCCGTCGCTGACGGCGGCGGAAAATATCCGCGCGTTTCTGCCGAAAGCGCCGCCGCGTTGGTTGGCGGCTTGCGCGGCGCTCTGGCGGGAATTATCCGCCGATGCTTTTCCGGCGAAAACGTCGGCGGCATTGTCGCTCGCCGACCGCCGCCGGTTGGAACTCGTTCGCGCGCGGTTAAGCGCGCCGCAGTTGTTGATTATTGACGAAGGGATGACCGCGTTTGCCCCCGCCGACGCGAAGCGGATTCTTGACTTCTGCCGCCAAATCTCGACCTACGTTTTATTGCTCACCGCCGCGCCGTCGGCGGCGAGCGGCGCGGACAATTTTTACGCGGCGGACGCGCTATCCGCGAAAACGCCGGCGACGGCGGCTAATCTCGACCAACTGACCGCGCGACTGTATCCGGCGGCGACGGCGGCGAAAATGGGCAAAACCGTATTGGAAATTTTAGGATTGCAACTCCGCCGCACGGCGAGCGCGCTGTCGCTGACGGCGCGGCGCGGGGAAATTTTGGGCATTACCGGTTTGGCGGGGCAGGGCGGCGAGGACTTGTGGCGCGTGTTGAGCGGCGGGCAAAAAGCGGTGAAAGGCGTGTTGTCGGTGGACGGCAAAAATTTGCGGCTCGCCCGCGCCTCCCGCGCCGCGTTGGTCAAAGCCGGCGTGGTCGAATTTACGGGCGAATTTTCCGGCGCATCGTCCGTTCCGTCGGCGACAGTTTATTTATTTCGCGATGACGAGCGGGGCGGCGACGGGCGCGAAATGATGACCCGTCTTGCGGCGGACGGGAAATTGATAATTTATTTTAGCGCGAATTTCGACCGACAATTGCGTTGGACGCAAACGCTCGCGGTTTTTCATCACGGCGCGTTGTTGCCGCCCCGCGCGACGGACAAATGGACGCTCGCCGAATTAATCGCCGCCGCCGTGAGCGGCAAAACCGGTTTGGCGTCGTTGCTGTGAGGTCCTCTTGCTTCGCCGGCGCGGATGCGTAGGATGCGCCGAAATTTCCGCCCGAGCGCCCTTGTCGTCTAGCCCGGTCTAGGACATCAGCTTTTCACGCTGGTAACTGGGGTTCGAATCCCCACAGGGGTGCCACTTATTTTTTAGCGCGACCGTCCAGCCAACCGGCTTGGCGGTCGTATTTTTTTCGGCGGTTCGCCGAACGTCGCCGAACATTTTGCCGGACGCGGCGCGGGAAAAATTTTCGCCTTTCCGCGGCGAATACCGGTCGGACCCGGTGGCGCAGTTCGCCGCGACCGCTTAAAATCCGCCGTTTTTAATTTGTAATTTTTAATTCGCCGTTATTTAGAAGTTGCCGAACAACTCTATGCAGGAGATTGCCGATGCCGCCCGCCGACTCGTCCGCTTCGTCTTCGACTAATTTGCCGGATTTTGCCGAGGTTAAACTTGCCGACAAAGAGGTCGGCGCCACGGCGTCGGCTTCCACCCGCCGCGCCGCGACCCAACGCAAGCAGACGGAGGCGGAAAAAGAGGCGGAAAAAAAGAAAATCAAAGCCGCGTTGCGCCGTCAGCACTGGGCGTTTAGCGTGCCGGTTTTCGTGGCGCTTTTGCTTCTCGGTTACATCGCTTATCTCGCGTTGACCGCCGCCGACAACGAGCGCGCCAAAATTTTCGCGCGGCTGATGGCGGAAGGCGACGCGCATCTTAAAGAGGGCTTGTTCGACCAAGCCGAAACATTTTACCGGACCGCCGGCGAAGTGGACGGCTATGAAAACAACGACGCCATCGCGCTCGCCGTGAACGGCGCCAAACGCGCGCGCGCCGCCGCCGCGTTCCATAAGCAAGTCAACCACGCCGCCATCGCGCTTGCCCATCGCGATTATGACACCGCGCTGAAAACCTACGACGCCGCGCTGAAAATGCCGGGTTATTCCGGCGACCGTTCCGCCGCGCAAAAAGGATGGGAACAAGCGCGGGCGCTCGTCCAACAGGAACACGACGAAAATTTCGCCCGCGATTTTGCCGACGCCAAAGTCGCGTGGCGCCAGTCCCATTTGTCCGAAGCCGAAATGCTGTTTCGGCGCGCGCTGACTTTCCCCGGACACGAAAACGACAAAGAAGTGCCAATCTATTTGCAACTGATTGAAAAAGAACTCGACAAAAGAGCGGGGGTTGAGGACGCGGCCTATTTGGAACATTTGCGCGCCGGTAGCGCGGCGTTCGCCGCGCGCAAATGGACGGACGCGACGGCGGCGTTTCAGGCGGCGATTGACACCGGTTACGCCAACAACGCGGCGGCGAAAGCCGGTTTGCAGAGAGCGCAAACGGCGGACGCGAGCGCCCGCAACGAGGCGATTTATCGCGAACATATCAAAATTGCCGAAGCCGCGTTGGCACAAAATCATTACGAAGAGGCGGCGAAAGAATTTACGGCGGCGCAGAACGTGCCGGGCTACGCCTACGACAAAAAGGCGAGAGACGGCGCGGAGAGCGCGCGGAAATTGTTGGCGCCGGGGAAGTAATTTTTAGAGTTGAGAGTTGAGAGTTGAAAGTTGAGAGTTGAAAGTTGAAAGAATGAGCGTTCAGCGCGGCGAATTTAATTCCCCTCTACGGACGTTTTCAAACGCGGTTGCTCTATTCAATTGCCACGCCTTTTAAGGCGTGGTGAGCGGGCAAAAAAAGAAATGGGCTTTAGCCCAAAATATAAAATGTATTTTAATTCCACCGGCTTTAGCCGAATTTTGTTTGGGCTAAACCCATTTTAGAGAGAGAGCGCCGACCACGCCCTAAAGGGCGCGGCAATTGAATAGAACGTTTCTAACCAGTATTTATTCGCGTTCTCTGTGCCTCCGTGAGAAACAAAAAAAAGAGGTTAGAAAACAGGTCTAATAACTCCGCCGCTTAACTTTCAACTTTCAACTTTCAACTTTCAACTTTTAACTCTAAACTCTAAACTCTGAAAAAATATGTCCGACGAACTCGAACTCGAACCCGCCTCCGCCCCCGACTCGCCGCCGCCGGTCGAGCCGGTGTTTGAATTGGAAGAACTGTCGCCCGAAGAAATCTCGACGAATTCCAAATATCGCTCCACCGCGCAACGCTTTGCGTCCAAGAAAAAAATGGTGCGCCGCAAAGCGCCGCCGCGTCCCGAGCCCACGGCGACCGCGCCGGAAAAGCCGGTCGTGGTGGTTGAAGACGAGCCGACGCCGGAGGAACTCGCGGCGATGGCGAAAGACCGGCGGCGGTTGACCGGCGGTTTGCCGATTATTATCGCCGCGCTGATTATCGCGGCGATTGCGTATCTGGCGTTCTTGTTCGCCGACCGCAACCGCGCGCAATCTTTCCGGCGGCTAATGGCGGACGGCGAGGCGCATCTGCAAGACGGTCTCCTCGACCAAGCCGAAGTATTTTACCGCGACGCGCGTTCGATTAAGGGCTATGAAGACAGCGACGAGATTACGCAAGCGTTGCGCCGCGTGCGTCAGGCGCGCGCCGCCGAAATTTACGACAAGCAACTCAAAGCCGCCGCGACCGCGCTCGCCAATCACGATTACGCCGTCGCGCTCGGCATTTACGAGGACGCGCTGAAAATCCCGAACTATGTCGGCGACTATGTTGCCGCGCAAGCCGGATTGGCGCAAACGCGGGTGCTCGTCCAACAGGAACACGACGAAAATTTCGCCCGCGATTTCAACGCCGGCGTCCTCGCGCTTCGTCAGAACAAAGTCATCGAAGCCAAAATGCTGTTTCAGCGGGCGCGGAGTTTCGCCGGTCATGACCACGACCCGAAACTCGACCCGTATATGCGTTTGTTGACGACGCAAATCGACGAGCGGGCGGCGATGAGCGTGGACGCGGCGTATCAGGCGCAGTTGCGCGAGGGCTACGCCGCGCTCGAAGCGAAAAATTTTGCCGGCGCGATAAAAGCGTTTCAGGCGGCAATCGCGACGGGCTATGAAAATCCGGCGGCGGCGCAGGACGGGTTGGCGAAAGCCGAGGCGGAAAACGCGACCGCCAATCGCGCCGCGATTTATCGCGAGCATCTGAAAATCGCCGAAGCCGCGTTGGCGCAAAATAATTACGACGTGGCGGCGAAAGAATATGCGGCGGCGTTGGCGGTTGCGGGTTACGCGGCGGACGAGACCGCGCAAAAAGGATTGGCGCGGGCGCAACGGCAATCCGCCGTGGACGCGGCGGCGGCGCCGTATCGGGAAAAAATGCAGGAGGGCGAGGCGTATTTGCGGGCGCGGCGTTTTGTTGACGCGGAAAAAAGTTTTCAGGAAGCGCTGATGCTCGCCGGACACGAAGAGGACGCGGCGGCGCAAGCCCAACTGCAAATCGCGCAAACCGGCAAAGAAAACGCTTCGCGTTATTCGCGGCTGTTGATGGACGGCAAAGGGGAACTGGCGCGGCGCAAATTTGCCGCGGCGGAAGAGCAAATCCGCGCGGCGCTGGCGGTGCCGGGCTACGCCGACGACGCCGAAGCGAAAAAATATTTAGCGCAGGCGCAGGACGCGCTGGCGCGGGCGCAGAAAAAAGCGAACGCCGCGAAAAAGAAGAAATAGGGCGATAATCCGGTTATTAACCGGCGGCGTCCCGCAGGGACATAATGTCGGGACGCAACGTTGCGTAGCGAGACATCAAACGCCATTTGACCGACATTTCGTCCCTACGGGACGCGGTCTATTTTTCCAACATTTTTCTACCGATATTCCGTCCCTACGGGACGGACGTAAATGTCCCGTAGGGACATAATGTCGGTAGAAAACCACGATTGAATATGCTCTATTCAATTGCCACGCCTTTTAAGGCGTGGTCGGCGCTCCGCTAAAACAAATCGTCCAAGTTGATGAGCGGTTTGCCGGGTTGCGGGTTGACGTTGAGGTTTTTGCCGAGCAGGTCTTGCAGGATGGCGCTTTGGCTCGCCAACAGCACCACTTTTTGCGCCAATTCCGGCAGGGCGTCGCGAATGGCTTGGCGCGTCGGCGACCAATCGACGACGACGCGGTCCAGCGCGCCGGTTAATCCCACCCATAACTTGCCGCTCTGCGCCAATTTGTTCAGCCACTCCGGCAACAATTGCAACGCCGCGTCGCGCCGGTTTGCCGGCAAACTTTCGATAAACATTTTCACTTGCGGATGGTCGAGCAACAACGCCGCGTCGAGATGCCGGTCCAACCGGTCGCGCGCCGCGATTTTCATTTTGAGGCGGCGGTCGAAACCGATTTCGCCGCCGACCGTCAAATCGGCGAGATTCTTCCCGTCGATTTCGCCTTTCTGAATAAAGAGCGTCTGATTTTTAACGTTGCCGGTCAGCCGCGCTTCGGCGACGGTGAGCGTCGTCGGTTTGCCGGCGTCGCGGTTGATTTTTTCATTCAACAAATTTGCCAATTCGCTGGCGACGCTGTGATGAAAATCCGCCAGCAACGGTTGCAAATCCAATTTTTGTTTCACCGTCCGCACCGTTACGTCGCGCGCGAGCAGACGCCAATCGGCAATTGCCAACGACGCGCGCCACTCGTCCGCCGTCAGCCCGCTCCACGTCGCCCGCGTCCACGCTTCTTTCGCCTCCGGCACGGTCGGCGCGGTCGGCGCGGGAATAAAAAGTTCGCCGCTCAAAATTTCGAGTTGCGGCGTCAGCGCCGCCGCCCAAATCGGCAACGCCAAATTCTCGCCGCGAAAATCCACGACCCCCCGCGCCGGCGGCGTGCGGAAATCAAGCGCCGCTTTGAACGCGAGATTGCCGGCGCAACGCGCCGTCCCGTCGCTCAGCGTCAACACGCCGCTCTGCCATTGCCAATTCGTCTGCAGGTCGCTCGCCGTCAATTTGTCCCACTGCAACCGGCGCAGATAAAATTTGCCGTCCGCCACCGTCCATTGCGGCGGCGAGGCGACCGGCGACCAATACAGCGTTCCGCCGACGCCCAGGTCGCCCGCGCCGGCGAGATACGGTTGCAGTTCCGGCAAAAATTCGCCGAGCGCCCGCGCGGTGCCGGTCAGCCCGAATTTCGCCGCCGCGCCTTTGCCGAAATCCCAGCCGTCCGCGGTCGCCGCCAAACGGTCGAGTTGCGCCGCGACGTTCAACGTCCAGCCCCCGGCGCGTCCTTCGATTTTTTTGATTTTTATCGCGGTCGGATTGCCGTCGCGCAGAAGCAGGGAAATTTCGCCGCTCCATTGCGGCGCGGACAGAACCCGCGTCGTCTCGCCGGTGAACGTCAGCGTTTCGGCGCCGCCGGTCGCGGTCAAATTCAGCGCGTCGCCGTCGCCGGTCAAATGAATGTTTTGCCGCGCGACGCCGGTTAATTTCAGCGCGGCCGGTTGGGCTAACGCCGCCTGCGTTTGCGCCAAATCGGTCGCCGCCGTCAATTGCAAATCAACGCCGCGCGCGCCGGTTTTGCCGCTTGCCGACACCGCCGTGCCGCCGAGCGCCAATTTCAATTCGTCCCAATTTTGCTCGCCGTTGCTCGCCGTGCCGCGCGCCTGCACGGAGAGCGTTTGCGGACGCAACCGCCCGCCGAGGGTAACGCCGGAAAATTCGCTTTTTAGCGAGCATAAAGTTTTTTCCGCCGCCGCCGTCAGCGTCGCCTGCAAGCGCAATTCGTCGGCGACGAGCGGCACGACGGGCAAGCCGAAAATCGCCGCGATTTCCTGCGCCGCGTGCCATTTGCCGCGCGCCGTCAGCGTCAGCGTCGGGTCGGGCGACCGTTTGCCGGAAAAATTGGCGGTCAACAGCGTCGCGGCTTCTTTCGTGAGAAACATCGCCGCGTTGTCAATCGCGAAATTTTCCCGCGACAAATCGGCGTCGCCGGTGAGCGCGAAATCCCACGCCGTTTGCGCGTCCGGCAACAACGCGCCGCGCATTTCGTTTTTTTGTAGAACGAGCGCGTCCGGCGTCAGCGTCGCGTAACCCTGCCACGCCACTTCGCCGAACAGCGACGGACGCAAACTCTCCGGCAAATGCTTGCCCAGCAACGGCAAGAGCAGGCGCGGTTGCAAGCGTAAATTATAGCCGAGCGTCGCTTGGCGTTGCCGGTGCGCATACCGACCGTTGAACGCCGCCGTCAGCGGGGCGGAGGCGATTTGCAGTTGCTCGATTTTCTGGTCGCCGTCGTGCCATTCGCCGTTCAGCCGCAAGGCGAATTTGCCGAAGTCGAGCCGCGTCGGCGCGTTGTCCGCGAGCGGATTGTTCAGCGTCGCTTTCAGCGTGTCGAGCGAGTTCAGTTCGACCTGATATTTGATGACGGCGGGCGCATTGGGCGCATTGGGCGCGTTGGGCGCGTTGGACGCGGCGACGCCGTCGCCGCCTTTGGCGGTGATTTTACCGAGCAAGGTGCCGCTCCATTCTTGTCCGATGATTTTGCCGACCGGCGGCAGATAACTCGACAGCGTGAGGTCGCAGGCGAAGTTGTCCGCCGTGATGTCGGCGAACCACGGGAAATAAACTTCGCCCGCCGCGCCGCCGAGCGCGCACTCAAAAAACATATCGTTCAGCCAAATCCGTCGCGTGTCGGACTGATAGCCGACTTCGGTTTTCAGCGTGATTTTGCCGAGCGGCGCGGCGAGCGCGTGGCGCGAGCGCAATTCCTGACTGCCACCGCTCCCCTTCATTTCGGTTACGCCGTTGTCGTAGGTGATAAAGCCGTTGAAATGCACCAAGCCCGCGAATTGGTCGGCTAAAAAACGGTTGCCCGTCGCGTCGCAGGCGATTGCCCACGACAAGCCCTCGCTGACGATTTGAATCCGCGTTTGGTTCAGCGCGGAATCGACCGTGCCCAAAATGTCGAAACTATCGACCGCGCCGCGAAAGCGCACCGCGTCGAGCGACAGCCGCCGGGCGGCGTAATCGTAACTGCCGGCGAATTCGCAGTCGCCCGGCGGCAGGGGAATCTCCTCGTCGAACAAATGCGCGCCCACGTCGTCGAGCCGCATCGCGCCGAGAAAATTAAATTCGCCGCCGCGCAGACCGTTGCCGTCGCAGGCGAGGTCGCTCTTGCCGGTAACGAAGCCGCGCGGTTCGACAAAATCAAACGTGTCGGGAAAGCAGTCGGTCAAGAGTTTCAGCGGCAGGCGCTCGATTTCGAGCGACGACTCGACGCGCCAATCGGCGAAACCGCCGCCGGCAAAGGCGAATTCCAATTTGCCGGTCGCGAAAATTTTCCCGCCGTCAATCGCGCCGTGCGCCGTGAACGGCAGTTGCTGGTCGCGCAAACTGCCGGCGATTTCCGTAAATAAAACCTCGCGCCCGCGTAGCGCCCAGCGCACGTTTTTCAGCGTGAACGACGTCAACGTGAACGCGGCGGCGGTCGGGGTGGCGGTCGGGGCGGTCGCGACCGTTGGCGGCGGCGTTGACGAAGTCGCGGCGGCGGGGGCGGGGGCGTTGAAAGCGGTGAAACGGTTGGCGTCGAAGAACACGCCGTCGGCGACGGCGGCGGCGAAAGTCGGCGGCTCGCCGCGCCACCATTTGCCCGGCGCGTCGTCGTCGAGTTGCAGGGTCAAATTATCGACGGCGCAAAACGGCGTGTCCGGCGCCTCCGGCGCGGCGAAACTGACGTGGCGCAAGGTTACGCCCGACCACGATAAATTAACCTCGCCGACGCGGCACACGGCGCCGGTGCGCCGTCCCAATTCCGCCGCGAGCGCCGCCGCGTCGAATTGCGACCGCGCGTAAAAAAATCCGGTCAGCAACACGGCGATAAAAAGCCCGCCGCCAAGCAGAAAATATCGGCGCAGTTGGGTGAGCATAAATCAGTTGGTGGCTAACCGGCGGTTTTGCCGCGCAAACGCCTCGATTTCGGCAATGGTAACGTCCGGCTGTTGATGTTTTTCGCGCGTATAGTCCCCCGCGCCGTCGTCATACATTTGAATAAACCGCACCGCGTCAACCGCGCCCAACGAATTGCGCAACGCCTCAAGTCCGTCTCTACGGATTTCCGCCATCGTTCGCATTGGTAACCTCCGCAATATAGGTCAAGGGATTTGCCACTTTAACGGTCATTGACAATTTTACGCCTTCGCGCGCCAACTGGTCGTCGGTGGTTAATAGGTAATTCGCCTTGGCGCTCTCGGCGTAAGCAAGGTGCATACTGTCAAGCAAACGCAAATGCGACCGGCTCATCAATTCATTCGCCCGTTGATAAACCGTCGAAGAAAAAGGCAAGCGGGTTTTGCTGACCTCATACAAGTTTTGCAACCATAGCCGCCGTTCGCGCCGCGGACAACGACTAATTTCAAATTCTATCGCCGCGCTACCGATTATTTCGTCCAAACCGTCTTTGGCGCGGGCGAGAACCGCCAACACCGCGTCGCTTTCACGCGCAACCCGACGGTGCGTGTGGTCGTCGAAAGGGCGATTGTAACAACAGTTGTCCAAATATATTTTCATAACAACCGTTAAGGCGCGGATTGAAAGTTAAAAATTGAATAATAGTCGCTTTCCCCTTTCCCCGCTAATAACTCAACACTCCCGCGAGCGAGAAGGACGTGTCGTAGCCGCCGCCCCACCAGCGCTGTTCCCATTTGCCGGTGATGGTGAGCGAGTCGTTGAGCAACACGCCCAAACCGATGCCCATCAGGAAGCGGTCGCCGTCGGGCTTCGCGACGGAGGAATTTTTCCACTTGGTATTTTCCGCCACGGAAAACGCGCTTTCCACGTCGCCGCCCGCGTTGATGTATTCGTGTTCCCAGCCCAGCGTAAATTCCGGTTGAAAGCGCGTCCCGACGCCGAAATCAAACACGCCGCCGATTTTGACCCGCAACACTTGCAACAACGACCAATTGGTGAAGGAGTCGACCGCCAAATTTTCCGCGCCCGCGCCTTTTTCCGCGTATTGAAGCGAATGAAACACGCTCGGGCTTAACGAAAATTCCGGCGTAACGTAAGTGTGATACGGTAAATTCACCATATAACCGGCGTTCAGAAACACGTTGACATCCCAGCCGAAGCGGTCGTTTTTCGCCTTGCCGGAATACGCCGTTTCCCGCTCGCCGTTGAGGTAATGGAGCGCGACGGTCGGCGACACGTCCAAATAAATGCCGTCCCAGTTGAAATTGCCGTAGAGTCCGGCGCGGAAAGAATGGTCGGACGACTCGCCGCGCCCTTCGTGCAACTTCGCGGTGTTGTAGCCGTAGCCGCCCAAAACGCCGAGCCGCAATTCGCGGGCGAACATATAATCGGCGCCGCCCAAAATGCCGAAGTGCTTGGTGTCGTAGCCGACATCGTCGCCTTTGTCGTCCTGTCCGCCGAAGCCGCCATACATCCGCGCGAAAAACGTCTGCCGGTTAAAAGCCGCCGCGCCGGTCGCGCCGCCGCCGGACGGCGCGCCGCCGAGCGAAGCGCGCGCCAAGCCGCGCGAAAACACGCCGAGATTAGCGCCGGACAATTCGCGCAACGCCGAGCGCAAGGCGTTCATATTCGCGTTAATCGCTTCTGTTACCTGATGATTTTGCATCGCGGTGAACAGGCGATTGTTCAGACGCGAAATTTTTTGTTTCAATTCCGCCGGGTCGGCGATGGCGTTAAGTTTCGCGAACGTCGCGGACAGCGGCGAGTCCTTGGCGGTCGGCGCGAGACGGTCGAGCGCCGTGCCGAGATTTTTATCGCCGCCGGCTGAATTATTGTTGAAGGCGCGGGGTTTGGCGGTGGCGATAACGTCAACATAACCGTAGCCGGTGTCGGAGGGTTGAATTTCATGTTGATAATCCAAGGTCAGCGAACTGCCGTATTGCAAACTCATTCCGCCGGTTCCGCCGGTTTCCAAACCGCCGCCGGCTTCGATTATCCGGTAAGTTTCGTTCGCCACGCCGCCGACCACTTTTACGTCGGTCTCCGACAAATCCACGTGTTTATCCGCGATTAACTGTCCGTAATCATTTTTGTTCACGATGGTAAAGTTTAACTGTCCGCGTCCGGCTCCGCCGCCGCCGCTGTCTGCCGTCTCGGTTTCGCTGGAATTGTAATTGCCGCCGCCGATGCCGAGGTCGTATTGCAACCGCATTTTCGCGGTGCCGAGATTGACCGTCCCGTAATTTTGTAAATCGCCGTGTAAATCGCCGTGTAAATCGCCGCCGTTCACGACGTTTAAGACGCCGTCATTAGCGATATTGACACTGCCGATAATTTTGCCGCGATTGTCTAACGTCAATGTCGGCGGCGGCAAAACCGGCTCCGGGTCGGAGGTTACGCCTGCGCCGTTGCCGCCGATACTAATCGCTTGGTCGGTGGCATCGATGCCGCCGATTTGCCCCAAATTAAGCAACGTCGCCGAACCGCCGTGAATAGAAATTGCCGCCGCGTCGCTACTGCCGCTGATGATTTCGCCAGTGTTACGATTGGTTATGTGCAGGCGGTCGTAGGATTCGATACCGCCGTAAATCGTTCTGTAATTATTGAGCGTCGTATCACTGCTGTTGATGATGGCGGTAGCGCCGTCGCTATCTGACGCATCAATCAAGCCTCTGTTATTGATGACGACCGCGCCGTTTATCACGTCAATTGCGCCGTTAATTTTACCGCCGGTGCCGACATTGACGGTATTGCGTCCGCCGGTGATGACCACCGCGTCGCCTTCACTCACGTCAAGATTGGCGACTTTTTCGGTGCCGCGGTTGCCGTCGAGCGTAACTGTTTCGGTGGAGGCATCGCCCGGCGGCACGCCGGTAACGTTCAGCGTGTCCGCCGCGCGCTCCGCCGCGCTCATTCCCAACGTCAACGCGAGTCCCAAGAGCGCCGCCCAAGATTTAGCCGGATGATTCATCGTTTTGTCTTTCGTCAAGAAAAGGTCGTCGCCGCTCTATCGACCAAATCTCGCCAAAACTCCGCAACTTCGACGGAAAACTATTTGAGAGTTGAGGGTTGAAAGGATTGTGGTGGAGAGCGTGAGCGCGCGGCGGTTATTGCGCCGGATTGCGGCGGCTCTATTCAATCGCCACGCCTTAAAGGGCGTGGCAATTGAATAGAGCAACCGCTGAATTCGCCGCCGACCGGGGAATGGTCAATTGAAAAACCGGCGGCGCGCGCAATAATCGGCGAACCGTTTCAAATTAAGAACTCAGGTTGCGCGATTGATTGTTTTGATAATTTATTCCGACAGTCGCGCTGAAAGCGCGAAATATATCAGCCTATGGTAAGCGGCGATGTTCTACCGCCGCGCCACCATAGGTAAAGACGGCGCGAAGCGCCAACCGCAATTGGACGGTTCGCCGCGTTTTGGCGAACCGCTTTCGCCGGCGGCGGCGTTTGCCGCCGCTTTCGCCGCCAATGGCGGCGAGATGCCGCCTGACGGCGGGGCTGTCGGATGGTTTTATCAATCAACCGCTACCTATGGTGGCGGCGCCAAGAGCGTGCGCCTTACCATAGGCTGATATATTTCGCCCCGTTGGGGCGATTAGCGGAATAAATTATCAAAATCGCGTAACATCAGTTTTTAATTCGTCATTAAAAGGAGCGTGCCTTATGGGTTCGGAAACCGCCATTCTCGAATATAACGGCAAGCGTTACGAATTGCCGGTCGTTACCGGCTCCGAGAACGAAAAAGCCATCGACATCACGGCGTTGCGCCGGCAGAGCGGGCTGATTACCTACGACCCGGCGTTCGGCAACACCGGCGCCTGCGCGTCCGCCATCACCTTCATCGACGGCGAAAAAGGGATTTTGCGCTATCGCGGCTATCCCATCGAGCAACTCGCCGAACGCGCCGAATTTATCGAAGTCGCCTATTTGCTGATTTTCGGCGAACTGCCCTCGCCGGAAGAATTGACCGGCTTTCGCGACCGGCTCAACCACAGTTCGCTCATTCACGAGGATATGCATCACTTCTTCACCGGCGTCCCCAGCACGGCGCACCCGATGGCGATTCTTTCGACGATGGTCGCGTCGTTGTCCGGTTTTTATCCGGTGCCGGACGAGCTTGACTTCGCCGCCGAATACGAAATTTTAGCCAACCTGATTTCGCAAGTCCGCACGCTCGCGGCGTTTTCCTACAAAATGAAAATCGGCGAGCCGATGGTCTATCCGTCGTATAAATTCCGCTACGTCGCGAATTTTCTCAATATGATGTTTTCCTCGCCGGTGCATAAATACGAAATCGACGACGAAGTGGTGCGGGCGCTCGAAGTGTTTCTCATTTTGCACGCCGACCACGAACAGAATTGTAGCACCTCGTCGGTGCGCATCGCCGGTTCGTCGTTGGCGAACGTTTACGCGATTGCCTCGGCGGGAATTTCGGCGCTGTGGGGACGGCGGCACGGCGGCGCCAATCAGCAAGTCATCGAAATGCTGACCAATATCCACCAAAACGGCGGCACGGCGCAGAGTTACGTTGACCGCGCCAAAGACAAAAAAGCGCGGTTGATGGGCTTTGGGCATCGCGTCTATAAAAACTACGACCCGCGCGCCAAGGTGATGCGCGCCCTGTGCCACAAATTGTTGTTGTTGCCGCGCTTGGAAATGGCGAAAGACCCGCTGTTCGCCATCGCGATGCAACTCGAAGAAATCGCGATGCAGGACGCTTATTTTGTCGAGCGCAATCTTTATCCGAACGTCGATTTTTATTCGGGCTTGGTGTTGCGCGCGATTGGCATTCCGACGGATATGTTCACGGTGCTGTTCACGATTGGGCGGATGCCGGGGTGGCTGGCGCATTGGCGGGAAATGATTCACGACGAGGGTTTTCGGATTGCGCGTCCCCGCCAACTTTACGTCGGCGAAACCGAACGCTCGTTCTTCCAACGCGGCAACGCGCCGCATTACCGACACGTCAAAATGCCGGCACGGGAGGTTAAACGGCTGTAAATTCAATTAAGAATTATGAATTAAGAACCTATGTTACGCGATTTTGATAATCATTCCGCCAGTTCGCCCCAACGGGGCGAAATATATCAGCCCAGGGTAAGCGGCGACGCACTATCAGCCGCGCCACCCTGGGTAAAGATGGCGCGAAGCGCCAACCGCAATTGGACGGTTCGCCGCGTTTTGGCGAACCGCTCTCGCCGCCGCCGCGCTTGCCGCCTAACGGCGGGACTGTCGGATGGATTATCAATCAACCGCTACCCAGGGTGGCGGCGCTAAGAGCGTGCGCCTTACCCTGGGCTGATATATTATCGCGCTTTCAGCGCGACTGTCGGAGTTTCTTCAAATTCTTCGTTGCAACAGCACCAACGCTAATCGCGTAATATTAAGAATTAAGAATAATTCTTAATTCTGCCTTCTTAATTCTTTTCGCATTTCCCCCAATGACGCCGCTCAAACACTTCTGCCTTTACCTTCTCTTGCTGACCCTTGCCGGTTGCGGCGCGGGTTTTGCGCCCGCGCCCGCCGCCGAGCGTTCGGTGGAAATCGGGATGTTGTTGCGGCGACAGTTCACCGCCGACCCGTATGAGCCGCGAATTTATCGGCATATTGACACGCTTTTGCCCGACGGCGAAATTTACGGCTTCAACACGGCGGCGGCGGAAAATTCCATCGCGGAAAATCTGCTGTTTCGCACTCCGGGCGTCGTGCGCGACACGGCGAGAATGCGCGCCGAGCGTCCGTATTATCTTGACCTTGCCGCGGCGCGGGATTTTTGCCGCGACGGTAAATGTCATTTACACGCGGTTACCGATTGGGTGAAATTCAACGTTACGCCCGCGCAGGCGGCGGCGTTGCGCCGCGCGTGGCAAGAGTTGCGGGCGCGTCCGCCGGAATTTCGCTTGTCGGGAATGAACTGCGCGACGCGGGCGATGGCGTGTTTCGCGCGGGCGGGAATTTTGCCGCCGGTCGGCATCCCCGGTATCGACCGTCCGGAAAATCTCCGACAAATCGTCCGCCGCTATTATCCCGACGCGCGGATTCTCAGCGGCTATTTCTGGTTGGACGAAAATAATCAGCCGCAAATTTCGCCGCTCGAGTGAGCGGCGGGCGGTTTTCGGCGGCATTTTATTTTATTGCCGTTGATTGCAAGGCGCTCGGCGCGGCGAACTTCAATTGCATCAAACCCCATAAAGGAGAAAAACTATGAAGACCGTCGCCGGCATTGATATGGGCACGCAGAGCATCAAGGTGGTGCTTTACGACTGGGAAAACAAAAAAATCGTCGCCACGCAACAAAAAGCGGTCGAACTCATCGCCGCCAACGACGGCGCCCGCGAACAAAAAACCGAATGGTATGACGCCGCGTTGGACGACTGTTTCCGCGCGTTTAGCGCCGCCGAAAAAGCGTCCGTCGCCGCCGTCGGCATTTCCGGTCATCAACACGGCTTCGTGCCGCTCGACGCCGACGGCAAAGCCCTCTACAACGTCAAACTCTGGAACGACACTTCGACCGTCGAGGAGTGTAAAATCCTCACCGACCAAGCCGGCGGCGACGACGCGGTTATCGCCGAGGTCTGCAATTTAATGCTCCCCGGTTTCACCGCGCCGAAAATCCTCTGGCTTAAACGTCGTCATCCCGACGCCTTCGCGCGTCTTCGTTACGTTATGTTGCCGCACGATTATCTGAACTATTGTTTCACCGGCGCGTATCGCGCCGAAGCGGGCGACGCTTCCGGTATGGCGATTTTCAACGGACGGACGAAGCAATGGTCGAAAAAAATCTGCGATTTAATCGACCCGAAATTGTTGTCGCTCCTGCCGCCGGTGATTGCCTCCGACGCGCCGAACGGCGCGGTTACGGCGGCGGCGGCGGCGAAATGGGGCATACCGGCGGGCATTCCGGTGTCGTCCGGCGGCGGCGACAATATGATGGGCGCGATTGGCACCGGCACCGTGCGCGACGGCTTTTTGACGATGTCGCTCGGCACGTCCGGCACGCTCTACGGCTATTCCGACCAGCCGCTCGCCGACCCGAAAAACGGTTTGTCCGGCTTCAATTCTTCGACCGGCGGTTACCTGCCGCTACTCTGCACGATGAACTGCACCGTCGCCACCGAGAAGACGCGCGAGTTGCTCGGTATGGACATTAAAGCGCTAAACGACCTCGCCGGCGCGGCGCCCATCGGCGCGGACGGCATTGTTTTTCTGCCGTTTTTTAACGGCGAGCGGACGCCGAATTTACCGAACGGTCGCGCCACGATTGCCGGCATCACGGCGGCGAACTGCGCGGCGGCGAACCTCGCGCGGGCGGCGATGGAGTCGGCGATTTTCGGGATGCGGCGCGGCTTGGAGGCGTTCCAAAAATTGGGCTTCAAAGCGCGCGAAATTCGCATCACCGGCGGCGGCAGTAAAAGCCCCTTGTGGCGGCAGATGGCGGCGGACATTATGAACACGCCGGTCAAGCGTCCGCTGTCGAGCGAGGCGGCGGCGTTGGGCGGCGCGGTGCAGGCGTTGTGGTGCCTGCAAAAATCCGCCGGCGCGCCGACGGACATCGCGGCGCTGACCGACGAACATATTTTAATCGACGAACAGGCGGCGAGCCGCCCCGCCGCCGACGCCGTTTGCGCCTACGACCGCGCCTACGCCGAATACAATAAATACCTCGACGCGCTGACGCCGCTGTATGCGTGATAGAGCAGAGTTGAGAGTTGAGAGTTTAGAGTTGAGAGAGAGGAGTTTTATTTTTAAGATGCGCGAAGCGCAACCATTGCTCAACTCTCAACTCTTAACTCTAAACTCTCAACTCTAAAAAAAACGATGCGCTTCTCCCTCAAAACTTTCGGTTGCAAAACGAATCAATACGAAGCGCAAGCGATGCGCGAGGCGTTGGCGGCGGCGGGGCATACCGAGGTCGCCGGCGGCGAGGTGTTAATCGTTCACACTTGCACCGTTACCGGACGCGCCGACGCGACGTGGCGAAATTTTATCGCCGCCGCGCGGCGGCAAAATCCGCGCTTGCGGCTAATCCTCACCGGTTGCGCCGTTCACGTCGAACCCAATATCGCCAAGCGACTCGGCGCGGAAAAAATTTTTCGTAATGATGAAACCGGCGCGGCGCTCGTCCGCTATTTTGCCGCGCCGGAGAATTCGCCGCTCGCCGCCGCCGGAAAATCGCCCGCCGCTAAACCGGCGATTTCGGCGTTCGCCGGTCATACCCGCGCGTTTCTCAAAATTCAAGACGGTTGCGACAACGCCTGTGCGTATTGCATTATTCCGCGGGCGCGGGGCGCGGCGCGAAGTCGTCCGGCGGCAGAAATTGTCGCCGAAGCCGCGCGCTTGGTCGCCAACGATTATCGCGAATTAGCGCTGACCGGCATCAACATCGGCGCGTATCGCGACGGCGAAAACACGCTCGCCGGTCTCTGCCGCGCGTTAGTTAAAATCGCCGGCTTGCAACGGTTGCGCTTGGGGTCAATCGAGCCGCCGACGGTGAGCGACGAATTGTTGTTGACGATGCGCGACTATCCGCAGATTTGCCGCCATTTGCATCTGCCGTTGCAGAGCGGCGCGGACGAAATTTTGCGCCTGATGAATCGCCGTTACACGCTCGCCGATTATTTCGCCGTTCTCGACAAGGCGCGGAAAATTTTGGCGACGCCCGCGATTACCACGGATTTAATCGTCGGCGCGCCGGGTGAAAACGCGGATTCTTTTGCGGCGACTGCATCCACGGTCGCGCGCGCCGGCTGGGCGCGGGCGCATATTTTTTTGTATTCGCCGCGTCCGGGGACGCCGCTCGCCGAACTGCGGCGACGCGACCATCGTCGCGTCGCCGCTCGGCGCGGCGAACTGACGGAATTATGCGACCGCGCCGCCGCCGCCTTTGCCGCGTCGTTAGTGGGCGAAACGGAAACCGTCCTCGTTGAGAAAAACGGGCGCGACGCCGACGGTAAAGAATACGCCGAGGGCTACGGCGAGCGTTATTTGCGCGTGCGCATTCCGCGCTCCTTGCCGCCGCGCTCTTGGGCGACGGTGAAAATCACGCGCAATGACGGCGCGACGCTGTGGGGGGAATAGAGCAGAGTTGAGAGTTGAGAGATTAGAGTTGAGAGAGTGGCGTTTTATTTTTAAGATGCGCGAAGCGCAACCACTACTAAACTCTCAACTCTCAACTCTCAACTCTCAACTCTCAACTCTGTTCTTTCCAATGCTCACCTCTCGCAAACACCCGCGCGTTCTCGAATGGGCGGAACTGAACGCCCGGCCGCGCTCCGACGCGGCAATCGCCGAAGGTCCGCATTTGGCGCTCGAAGCCCTGCGCGACGCCGAGGCGACGGTTTTGCTGATTACCGATGAATTTGCCGCCGCCGCCGAGGGCGCGAAAATCGTCGCTTTAAGCCGCGCGCGCGGCGTTGAGTTGGCGCTGATGACGGCGGCGGTTTATGCCAAAATTTCCGCGTTGCGCCAACCGGAAGGCGTCGCCGTCGTTTTTCGTCCGCGTCAATTTTCCTTGCCGGAAATTTTTTCGCGGCGGCGGTTGCTCGTCGCGGCGGGCGTCCAAGACCCGGGTAACGCCGGCGCGTTGGCGCGAGTCGCGGAAGCGGCGGGTTTCGACGGTTGCGTTTTCACCGGCGGCGTTAATCCGCTGAAAGAAAAATTTCTCCGCGCCGCGATGGGGAGCGCGTTTCGTTTGCCGTGTTTGAAAAGCGAAACGTCCGCCGTCCTCGCCGCCGCGCGGGCAAACAACCTGCCGCTGTTCGTCGCGGCGGCGACGGGCGCGACCGATTATCGCCGCGTCGAATTTCCCGCCCGCTACGCCGTTGTGGTCGGCGGCGAAGGGCAGGGCGTGCCGCCGGAAATTCGCGCCGCCGCCGCCGCGGTCATTCAAATTCCGCTGACGCCGCCGGTCGAATCGCTCAACGTCGCGGTCGCGGCGGGCGTGCTTCTTTTCCAAGGCGCCCGTTAATTTTCCTTATTCTTCATCTTTAATTTTCAGCGTCTCCGTCGCGACCGTGTTTTCTATTTCCGGCGCGGACGCGCGGCGCAAATAATCAAGCAACGCCGCGTCCAATTGCCCGCCGTCAAGCCCCGCGCAATTTTCGAACATCGCGTAACCGTCGCCGCCGGCCGCCATAAAATCGTTAATCGCCACGCGATAGGTCGCTTGCGGGTCTAACGGTTTGCCGTTGACGACGACCGTTTCGACCGTTAGCGCCCCGACAACCGGGGTGCCGTCAGGCAGTCGGCGCTCGACTTTTTTCGCCGTTACGGTCATTCCGTAAAATTGCGGAAACGCGCCGCTCCCCGGCAAACCCAAGCCGTAATTTAGCGCCGCCGTCAACGTCGCGCCGGTGATTTCCACGACCGTAATCCGGTTTTGATAGGGCATCGCCGTCGTCAATTCGCCGCGCGTGAGGTCGCCTTTTTTTAGCGAGGCGCGCAAACCGCCGCCGTTGAGGAGCGCGATTTCCGCGCCGGACGCCGCTAACGCCGCCGCGCCGACCACCCGCCCCAACGCGGAGCTTCCCCGCCGCGTCGCGTCGCGCGAGCCGTCTAAATCGACCGGCATTGGCGCGACGACTTCGTTCATCACCGTCGCCAATTGCGCTTGCGCCGCGGCGCTCGCCGCCGTGAGTTGCGGGTCGGGCGCGACCGTCGTCGAAGCCGCCGCGGGCAATAATTTTGCCGACCACTCCCAGCCCGCCGCCGTCCGCCGTCCCGCGACTTTGCCGAGATAAACGCCATACGCGCCCGTGCTGACGACGAGCGTGTCGTTGATTTTAACGCCGCCGGCGAGCGCGCTGTGGCTGTGTCCGTCGATGATTAAATCAATGCCCGGAACTTCGCGGGCAAGGGTCAAACTCGACGGCTCGCAATACGGTTCGCTACCGAGATGGGCGAGCGCCACGACGACCGACACGTTTTCGACTTCGCGCAAATGTTTGACGGCGGCGGTCGCGATTGGGACGATGGCGGCGCCGTCGCCGAAAGTAAGTTGCGCGACATTGCGCGGCGTGGTGCCGTTGACCGTCGCCGGCGTGGTCAGCCCGAAGACGCCGACTTTGAACGCGCCGCAATCGCGGACAAAATACGGCGGGAACAACAATCGCCCGTCGGCAAGTTTGATATTCGCCGCGATGAAATTCAGCCGTTCGCGGTCGCGCAGTTCGACGAGGCGTTGCCAGCCGTAGTCGAATTCGTGATTGCCGACGGCGAGCGCGTCGTAGCCGCAAAGCGCGACGAGACGCGCGACATACGCGCCGTCGCCGGCGGCGGCAAACGCTTGCCCTTGAATAATATCGCCGGCGTCGAGCAACATTTTCACGGGCGTCGCGTCGGCGTTGACCGCGCCCTTAATATAATCGTAGCCCCAGCGCGTCGGCGCGCCGTCGGCGCCGACTTCGTGAAAGGCGTAGCCGTGGACATCGTTGGTGTGATAAATAACCAAGTCCGCGTCGTCGGCAAAAACGGCGGTCGCGCCGCCGAGGAAAAGCGCCAGCGCGAATAAAAGACAGTTTTTTTTCATTGCCTACTCCATAATTTTCGGATAATCAAAAACCGCAATTCTTAATTCTTAATTCTTAATTTTTAATTGTTTTTCCACCACCAACCCCCAAGGAGAAAACGATGGCTACGGTCAAACTTTACAATCAGACGGGCGATGAGAAAGCGGTGAAGATTCAGCAGGGTCTGGCGAAGCACAAGGGTTTTGTGCCGGAGGTGTTTCAAGCGATGGGACGCAACGGCGATTTTCTCGAAGCGATGCTGAACTTGGCGAAAAAAGCTGGCGCGGGACTTGACCCGAAAACCAAAGAATTGATTGCCATCGCCGTCAGCGCGGTCAACGGTTGCGGTTATTGCGTTGACGCCCACCGCGCCGCCGCGAAGGGGATTGGCATCACCGACGAAGAAATCACCGCCGCGATTGAAGTCGCCGCGATGATGAGCGCGTTCAACAAATTCAACGACGCGCTCGACCTCACGCACGATTTGAAGGCGGAATAAACCGGAAAAAGTTCCAATGAAAAAACGCGCTCGCCAATCCATTCCGCCGTTTGCGGGCGCCGCGGACGCGGCGGCGGCGTTGCGGGCGGGCAAGCCGGTTGTCGTCAACAACGCCGCCGGCGGCGCCGGCGGCAAATTCGCCGCCGATTTTTCCGCCGCGTGGTCCGAGCGGCTCTGGTTAATCGCCGCCACGCCGGAAGAAGCCGAAGCGCTCGCCGCCGATTGCGCTTATTGGGGCGCGCCCGCCTTGTTGTTTCCGCCCTACGAGTCGCTCCCCGGCGAAACCGAAAATCCCGACCTCGACATCGCGCAACAGCGATTAAACACGCTTCGCGCGCTCGCTTCCGCCGCGCCGCTGTTGCTCGTTACGACGGCGGCGGCGTTGCTTCAACCCGCGTTGCCGCCGGAACAACTTGAACAAGGCAAAATGACTATCGCCGCCGGCGACGAAATTACGCCGCTGACGTTGACCGCGCGTCTGCAAGCCGCCGGTTTCGTCAACGTCGAAGCCGTCGAACTGCCCGGCGAATACGCGCGGCGCGGCGGCATTGTCGATGTCTTTCCGTTTTTCGCCGAGCGTCCCCTCCGGCTGGAATTTTTCGGCGATGTCGTCGAGACCGCGCGTTATTTCGACCCGGCGACGCAAACCGGCGCGGCGCCGACGGACGCGGCGCTGACCGTCATCGACATCACGCGCGACCGCTTCGCCAACGCGGCGCATCACGCTTGCCGGCTGACCGATTATTTGACCGCCGCGACCGCCGTGTTAATCGTCGCGCCGGAAAAAGTCGCGGGGGCGGCGGCGCTGTATCATTCCGGTTTTACCGCGCCGTCGCCGCTCTATTCGCCGCCGGAAATTTTCGCGCGTCTGACCGCCCAGCCGTTGCTAATCATTCCCGAATTTGCCGTCGGCGAAAAAGAGGTCTTGCTTGCCGCGTATCGCGACGCCGGTTTGCCGTTGGCTGACACCGCGGTTTTACTCGCGTTGCCCTGCGCCGGTTTAGCCCGCATTGAGCATAATTTAGAAGTCGCGCTCGCCGAACTGACGCGGCTGTCCGCGCGGGGAATAGTCATCACCGCCGTCAGTCATAACCTTGCCGCCGGCAAGCGGTTTCGCGAATTGGTCGGCGAAAAACAACCGGCGCTGTCCGCGTCAATGCAATTCGCCGTCGGTTTTTTGTCCGCCGGTTTTGTCTGCGCGGCGGAGAAATACGCCTTCGTTACCGAGCAGGAAATTTTGGGGCGCGTGGCGTTGCGCCGTCCGCCGGCGAAAAAAAAGACCTCGCCGATTAGCGCCTTCACCGATTTGCGGGGCGGCGATTACGTCGTGCATATCGCGCACGGCATCGCGCTTTACGAAGGCGTCGAAACCCTGACGCACGACGGCACGACGCAGGATTTTCTCAAACTCCGTTTTGCCGACGACGCGAATTTGTATGTGCCGCTGTCGCATATCGAGTTGGTGCAACGTTATATCGGCGGCGGCGCGGGACGCCCGCCGTTGTCGAAACTCGGCGGCGGACAATGGGCGCGGCGCAAAGAAGCGGCGGCGGCGGCGACGAAAGACCTCGCGCAGGATTTATTGCGCTTGCAGGCGGCGCGGGCGGCGCAACCCGGCGTCGCGATGCCCGCCGACGACACTCTGCAAAAAGAATTCGACGCGGCGTTTCCGTATGAAGAAACGCCCGACCAATTGGCGGCAATTAGCGAGGTCAAAGCCGACCAAGAGAAGACGACGCCGATGGATAGATTGTTGTGCGGCGACGTCGGTTTCGGCAAAACCGAGGTCGCGTTGCGGGCGGCGTTCAAAGCCGTGCGCGGCGGCTATCAGGTCGCGGTGTTGGTGCCGACGACGATTTTGGCGGAACAGCATTTTCGCACCTTTCGCGAGCGCCTCGCGGATTATCCGGTGCGCGTCGAAGGCGTGTCGCGGTTCAGCGAAACCGGCGATTTGCGGCAGACGCTCGCCGATTTGCGCGCCGGCAAAGTGGACATCATCATCGGCACGCATCGCCTGCTTTCCGCCGACGTGGAGTTTAAGAATCTCGGCTTGGCGGTGATTGACGAGGAGCAACGTTTCGGCGTGGAGCAAAAAGAGCGGCTGAAAAAATGGCGGACGAGCGTCGATGTGTTGACGATGACGGCGACGCCGATTCCGCGCACGCTGAATTTGGCGATGCTGAAATTGCGCGACATTTCCAATTTAACGACGCCGCCGACCGAGCGGCAGGCGATTCGGACGGAGGTTACGCGCGCCCACGACGAGTTAATCCGGCGGGTGATTTTGCGCGAACTGGCGCGGGGCGGACAAACATTTTTTTTGCATAACCGCGTCCACAACATTCAAGCGTGGGCGGACAAATTGCGGGCGCTCGTCCCCGAAGCGCGTTTCACGGTGGCGCACGGACAGATGGACGAACGGCAATTGTATGCGGCGATGAGCGCGTTTTTGGCGCGGGAAAGCGACGTGCTGATTTGCACTACCATCATCGAGGCGGGCGTCGATATTCCGACGGTCAACACGCTTCTGGTCAACGACGCCGACCATTTCGGCTTGGGGCAATTGCACCAGTTGCGCGGGCGCGTCGGGCGCTACAAATATCAGGCGTATGCGTATTTTTTATTGCCGGCGCAACGACCGGCGACGCCGGAGGCGCGGCAACGGTTGCAGGCGCTCGAAGAGTATTCGGAACTGGGCGCCGGTTTTCGGATTGCGATGCGCGACCTCGAAATTCGCGGCGCCGGCAACATTTTAGGAAGCGAGCAGTCGGGGCATATCAACGTCGTCGGCTTTGAATTGTATTGCCGCCTGCTCGAAAAATCGGTGGCGGAGTTGCGCGGCGACGCCGAGCGGGAAAGCGAGCCGGTCGAGTTGGATTTGGGCGCGGCGGCGTATCTGCCGACGGATTATCTCGCCTCGCCGGAACAGCGCGTGGATTTTTATCGCAAGTTAAACGCGGCGGACACGGACGCGGAATTGGCGCGGGCGGAGAATTATTTACGCGACCGTTACGGCGAAATTCCCGCCGCGGCGCGGGCGTTGTTCGCCGACCAAAAATTGCGCGGACGGGCGCGGGCGGTCAACGTCAATTATTTGGGGCGGCTCGACGACGCGGTGGTGGTCGGTTTGACGGCGGCGGGCGGCAACGACGAAATCGCCAAATTGCAATTCAGCGGACGGAAAGTAACGCCGCTTCGCGAGCGCCGCTGGCGCGTGGCGTTGCTCAATCCGCAGGAAAATTTCGTGGACGCGGCGGGACGGATTTTGACGGCGCTTGAAACGGACGCGCAATTGCTCGCCGCGCAATTTAACGAAGCCGCGGACGCGGATTCTGCCGGCGGTCTTCCCGCCGGTTTCGCGCCGCCGCCGCCGCCGCCGATTTTATCGTTGTCGCCGCCGGTCGGTCGCGTCGCGCCCGCGTTTAGCGTGCCGACCGCCGAGGTGCAACAATTGGCGGCGGGCTTGCGGAAACAAAGTTATCACGCGCCCGTCGCGGCGGCGTTAGCGGCGGCGGCGACGGTGCGGGCACTCTCCGTCGAAAGGGAATTAGGCGTGGCGACGGCGACGGTGGCGCGGGACGACTTCGACCCGCGGGCGTTCGGACCGGTAACGCTTATCGCGGGCGGGAAACGCTATTTTTGCCGCTACACCGGTTTCGCCGGCGGCGGTAAAGCCGATGGCGCCGAAGCCGAAACGGTGGCGCTGACGCTTCGCTCCGACGAGCGCGAAACGCTCGCGGCGCTATCCGCGGCGGCGGACGGCGGCGGCGTAATCCAGATTTTGCCGGGGGTGCAGGAGGGCGGGTAACAATTAACAATTAACAATTACGAATGAAGAATTTAGAGTTGTTTCCCCCACTCTTTTTCTTACGGAGGAACGGAGAACACGGAAAAAGAATGAATTGAATAAAGCCACCGCAATCCGGTGCTGTCGCGCAATCCGGCGCCGTCGCAATTTGACGCGAGAATCCCTCCGTAAATTCTCGCTCGCCTCTTGTAATAAACGGGCAATTGGTAATAAATCTCACAATTCACAGCGTTTAGTGAGCAGGGGGCAGTGGCGGAGAAGTTTGCCCACTCCCACCGCAGGTCGGATAAGCAGCGATGAGCGACATCTATCCCTATAACCTTACCGCCGAGGACGGCGCGCCTGCCGAGAACGCGAGGAGCGCGGAGGTGCAACTCAGTTTGCGCGCCAAACTCATCATCATTTTCCTTTTGGTCAAAGTCGTTCCGCTATTGTGTCTCGCCGGTATCGCGTGGTGGCAAATCGACAATCTCGGCAAACTGCTCAACGTCATCGCCGTGCAGACCTCGCGGAGCGCCGTCAACAACAGCGTGGTTGAAAACATCGAGCGGCAGACCACCGACGCCGCCTACAGCGTCGCCCGCTTTTTATACGCCCGCGACGCCGATGCCCGCGCCGTCGCCCGATTAAGTAGCGGCATTCCACTGACCAGCGAAGCCAACCGCGACCGCCTGCGCGGTCTTTACGCCAAACTCGGCGAAAGTTGGGTCAGCGACCTGTTGCGTCCGACCGAAAAATGGGTGTTGTCGCCCGACGGAATGCATTGGCAACCGCCGCGTCCCGCCGCGTTCGCGCCCGAGGCGAACGTTTCGACCAATGCCGAAAACGACGATGAAATCGACGGAACCGGTTTTCATCACCGCGCGCCGAGCGATTTTATGAACGACCGGACCAACAAAATCATCGCGCCGCTGTGGGACGAAATCGCGTTCATTGATTTACGCGGCAACCAACTCGTCAAATATGTGTCGCCCCATTCGACGAAAAAATATCACCCGCTCAACCCGGAATTGGTCAACGTCGCCAACCGCGCCAACACCTATTTGGGGGCGGAGGACTTTTGGCGCGAATTGCCGAAATTAGGCGCGGACGGCATTTATGTTTCCGACGTCATCGGCGCGTATGTGCCGTCGCATTTTGTCGGAATGTACACGCCCAAGCGCGTCGCGCTGAAAATGCTCGCCGGTCGCCTGACGCAGTTGCGCGCCGCCGCCGACACCGCCGTCGGCGCCGACGCGCATCAAGAGTCCATCGCGGCGCTCGAACGCTGGCAGAAAGAACTGCCGCAATCCGGCATTACGATTGCGCAAGCGGCGGCGGATTTACAGACCTACGGCGACTTGCGGGAACTCGTCTATGACTTGAAAAATATCCGCTTCGACCCGGAAAACGAAGCGTTCGCCGGACGCGAAAACCCGAACGGTCGCCGCTTCGAGGGCATTGTCCGCTGGGTAACGCCGGTAACGAATTCCGCCAACGAGGTCGTCGGCTATATGTCGTTGGCGTTGAACGCCGACCATATCAGCGAACGCATCGACCACCTGCACCCGCTCCGCGAGCGCTACACCGAAATGTCCGACGCTTTCGAGGGCAACTACGCTTTCATTTGGGATTATCGGTGCCGCAGTATCGTCCACCCGCGCCACCATTCGATTTACGGCTTCAACCCCGACACCGGCAAGCCGGAAACGCCGTGGCTCGAAGCGTCGATGTATCGCGAGATGTTGGACAAGGGCTACGACCGCGCCGACTGGCAGGATTACATCGCCGCGTTGCCCGACTATCAGCCGTGGACCGGCGATAAAAATTCGCCGGCGTTTCAGTCGCGCACCAAACGTCCGGCGGCGGAATTGACCGCGCTCGGCTTGGTCGGTTTGGACGGACGCTATCTGAACAACGCGCCGCAATGCACCGGTTGGATGGACTTGACCCGCGACGGCGGCTCCGGCTCGTTTTATATTTTATGGAGCGGCTTGTATAAATTGACGACCGCCGCCGCCATTCCCTATTACACCGGACAATACAGTCCCGAAGTGCAGGGCAACCGGCGCGGCTTCGGCTTTGTCGCGATTGGCGCGGGATTGGACGATTTCCAACAGCCGGTCGTCGCGATGGGCAACTTGTTGCAGAAGGCGATTAACGACAATCTGCGCGACACCATTTGGCAGATGTCCGTTTCGACGTTCATTTTAATCGCGTTGGTTATCGGCGTCGCGATTTGGATGGCGTCGTTCTTGACCAAGCGGTTGGCGCATTTGATTAACGGCATTTCTCGCTTCCGCGCCGGCGAGCGCTATTTCCGCTTCCGCTCGCCCGTCAAAGACGAGTTCGGGCTGTTGGCGGATTGCTTCGACGATATGGCGGACAACATCGTCAACAACGTCAATATGCCGCTGGTCATCACCGACAGTCAGTTGCGCGTCATCTACGTCAACGACATCTGCCTGAAACTGATAAAAATGACGCTGAATCAAGCGCGGATGCAATCCTACGCCAAAGTCAGTATGTATCCGTATCATTCGGAGTATTGCCCGATAACGGCGTTGCGGCACGGGAGCGAGGCGAAGCCGATGTATTACCGGGACACCGACTCCTATTACCGCGGTCTTGCCGATTACGTGCTGGAAAAGGACGGCAGTCGCGTCGGCTATATCATTACTTCGATTGACGTGACGGAAATCACGAAAAAGAATCTGGCGCTTAAAAAAGCGGTGGACGACGCCAATCGCGCCAGCGCTCACAAGAGCGAATTTTTGCGGATGATGAGCCACGAAATCCGCACGCCGCTCAACGCGATTATCGGGATGACGCGCCCGATGGAACTGTGCGTCGAAAAAATGCCCGCCGCCGGCGCGGGGCAGAAATTGCGGGACGACCTCGTCGAAATCAAAAAGGCGGCGCGGCATTTGTTGCGAATGTTGAACGACATTTTGGATTTGGCGAAAATCGAAAACGGCACGTTGCAGTTGCAGGCGGCGCCGGTGAAGATGGCGGACTTCGCGCAAATTTTAATCAATATCATCGAGCCGAAATGTCTCGCCAAACAATTGTCTTTTACGGCGACGGTCGGCGAGTTGGCCGCGCCGTTGAAGTTCGACGGCTTGCGCCTGCGGCAGGTGCTGATGAGTTTGTTAAGCAACGCGGTCAAGTTCACCGAGCGGGGCGCGGTGCAATTGCAGATTGAGCAAACGGCGCGGGACGAGCGGCGATTGCAAGTCCGTTTCAGCGTCCGCGACACCGGCGTCGGCATTGCGCCGGAAGCGATGGCGTCGCTGTTTAACGAATTTGAATCCGGCGACCGCGAAGGGCGCGAGCACGCCAAAGGCATCGGCATCGGCTTGGCGCTGGCGCAAAAGGTCGTCAATCTGTTCGGCGGCGAAATTAAAGTTACGAGCGCGCCGGCGGCGGGCAGTGAATTTTATTTTACCTTGTGGCTCGACATCGACGAACAGGCGGTGTCCGCGCTCGCCGCGGAGGTGGACGTAACCGGCATCTTCGCCGACAAACGCGCGTTGATGGTGGACGATATCGAAGTGAACCGCCTCGTGATGATTGCGATGTTGGAAGAAACGGGGATGACGGTGGAGGAGGCGAACGACGGCGACCAAGCGCTCAAAATGTTCTGCGCCGCGCCGGACGGCTATTACGACATAATTTTTATGGATATTCGGATGCCGACGATGGACGGTTACGCGGCGACGCGGGCAATCCGGTCGCTCCCGCGCGCCGACGCGAAAACGTTGCCGATTGTGGCGGTGAGCGCCAACGCCTACGACGACGACGTGCAAAAATCCCTCGCCAGCGGGATGAACGCGCACATCGCCAAACCGGTCGAGTCGAGCATCCTCGCGCGCGCGCTGGTGCAATACTTGAAATAGAGTTTAGAGTTGAAAGTTGAAAGTTGAGAGTTGAGAGTTGAAAGTTGAGCAAAGGTCGCGCTTCGCGCGTCATAAAAATAACTCCACTGCCGAACTCTAAACTCTTAACTCTAAACTCTGAAAGGAACGCAGTGCTCCCCGAACTCATCACGACAAAATTAAACGACCGGCTCGCGCGGTTCGTCGAATTGGAACAAACGGTCAACTCCGCCGATGGCGCGTTGTCGCCGAATTATCCCGACGTGTTGCGCGAATACGGCACGTTGCGCGAGGCGATGGAAAAATATCGCGCCTATCAAAAACTACTCGCCGCCGCCGCGGACAATCACGAAATCGCCGAGAATCCCGCCGAGGACGCCGAAATGCGGCAACTCGCCAAAGACGAAATCGCCGCGCTCGCGCCGGTCGTCGCCGCCGCCGAAGCCGAACTCAACGAAATGATTTTCGGCAAAACCGCCGAGGACAACCGCAATGTGATGGTGGAAATCCGCGCCGGCACCGGCGGCGAAGAAGCCGCGCTGTTCGCCGGCGATTTACTGCGAATGTATATGAATTACGCCGGTTCGCGCGGCTGGAAAGTCGAAGAGGTCTCGCTCAGTCCCAGCGAGCAGGGCGGCATCAAAGAAGTCGTGGTGTCGGTGCAGGGCGCGGGCGCGTTCAGCGCCTTGAAATACGAAGGCGGCGGACATCGTGTCCAGCGCGTTCCCGAAACGGAAAATCAGGGACGGATTCACACCTCGGCGGCGACGGTGGCGGTGTTGCCGGAAGTCGAAGAATACGAAATCGAAATCAAGCCGCAGGACTTGCGCATCGAAACCATCAAATCCACCGGACCGGGCGGGCAGAACGTCAATAAAACCGAAAGCGCCATTCGTATTTTGCATATCCCGACCGGCTTAATCGTCCACGTCGGCGACGAAAAAAGCCAAAACAAAAACAAAAGCAAGGCGATGCGGGTGTTGCGCGCGCGATTGAGCGAAATGAAAAAACGGGAAGAGGAAGCGGCGCGCGCCAAAGAGCGGCGCGAGCAAGTCGGTAGCGGCGACCGTTCCGAGCGCATTCGCACTTACAACTTTCCGCAAGACCGTTGTTCCGACCACCGGCTCAATCGCAACTTCTCCCTCTCCGACATCATCGCCGGCAAACTCGACAAATTAGTCGAGGCGTTGCAGGAATACGACAAACAGCAAGCGATGTGAGTTCAGAGTTGAAAGTTGAAAGCCGTTTTTTGGCATTCCTTAAAATCCTTAATTCTCTTATTTATTGACCCGCCGTTAAAACGGCGGGCTATTGAATTACGGCGGCGGCTTCGCCGCGCGTCAATCGACGGCGATAAATCGCCGCCGAACATCTAAACTCTCAATTCTAATTCTTGCCCGTCCGCCAACTTTAATCTTTCCGTCAACTTTAATCGCTTTCCGGCATAGATTTTTTTCTGCTTTTTTCTAAAATGCGTTGAACTTTTTCGGCAAGAATAATAGCGGGCGGGGGAAAACACGATGGTTACGGCAACCTTAAATAAGACGGCGACACGAAGCGTCGCCGAAAATAGCGGGCGCGGAGCACGTCCTTTGCCGACGGCAAGCGGGACGCGAGCGGCGTTGCCGACCGCCGCCGACGCGCGTGCCGACGCGCGGTTTATCGGCGCGAAAATTTGGTTGCAACCGCTGACGCCGAAAAAAATCGCCGCGCAATGGTATCTTTCCGCCGAGACGCAACAGCATTGTCGAGAAATGTTTAGCGACGGCGGCGCCGTTTTCGTCCTGCGGTTTTATCGTCAAGCCGGCGTCGCCGCGGGCGGCGCGGCGAAAACGTTGGAATTTGAAATCGACGTTTCCCGCCGGTGTTGTTATCTCAATTTAGACGCCGTCGGCGGCAGTTATACCGCCGAATTAGGGTTGCGCTGTCAGCGCGACAGCTACATTTTTATTTCCCGTTCGGCGGAAATTAAGATGCTGTCCGCCGCGCCGACGGCGGATAAATCACCGCTCGTCCCGAAAAAAACGGTCGCACGGACGTTTGAAAAACCGCAACGCTTCGTCGCGATGCCGGTGAAAACCATGTTGACCGCCGACCGCGAAATCGACTGGGAATGGCGGGATATGTTGGCGGAAGAGCAAACCGCCGCCGTCTATAAAACGTTCATCCACGAAGGTCCGCGCGTTTTGCGGCAACGTCCGCCGCTGACCCCGAATCCGCTCGCTTCGCGCAAAGTCGCGCTGGCGGCGCGGCGGTTGCCGACGGCGGTTTCCGCGCCGCGTCTCGCGCCCGCCGTCGCGCCGGAAGGTTTGCCGGTTGCGACGCTCGCGGCGGCGCGGCGGGAAAGTCGCGCGGCATCAATCACGGGCGCGGCGACGGCGATAAAATATCCGCCGCAGGCGACGCAAAACGTCGAACTAAATCCGACGAAATTGGCGACGTTGAAGGCGGAAAAGCGGGTTGTCAGCGTCAAAAGTCAAAAACTCACCGACGCGCTGGTCAACATTCGCGACAAAGCGGAAATCGTGTTGCGCGGCAAAGTGAAAAAAATCGGGCAACGGGTGCGCGTGGGCGGCTTGCTGATTGAGCCGGAAGCCGACGGCACGTTTTGCGTGGCGTGCGTGATTCGCGACGGAAAATTATTCGTGCCGGTCGCCGACGTCGAAGCGGTGCGGCAATAAACCGACGCGGAGATTTTTTTGGGGGAGGAATAAAAATGAACGATGGTGATTTTGATTTGCGCGACGAGACGCAATTAGACCAACTGATAGAATTAGTAATGGCGGACAAGGGCGTGGCGGAAATGACCGAATACGTGCCGCAGAATAATGGTATCGGTTTTAACGAAGCCGAAGAAATTGCTCATCAAAAACATATCCGTGCGACGATAGCCGATTACAAACCGTTTTTTCAAGCGATGGATAGTTTCCTCTACGGGGAGGCGCGTTGATGAATGCGCAGATTCTTACTCCGCAAGAAATTCTGGCGCCGTTGCGTGTCAGAGGCGGTTACATTGAGGAGACACTCAAAACCCAGATTAGCATTTATAGCGCTTATTTTGACCGTCCAGAGTGGAAACTGAACTATCGATTGTTACGAGAAGCGATAGAACATTATCTTTGCGACATTAGTCGCCTGTCGGCTTTTCGGAGCATCATTCCCGACCGGCACAAAAAAGCCGCGTATTTGATGAAATGGTTAGTTAAAATTCGCCCGATTTATTTCCCCATACAAAAAACTCAACCTGAAAACGGGCTTCCCGCTTACAGTCGTCAACAATTAGAATCTAACGATTGGTTTGCGATTTACTGCGGGTTGTCGGAGTTGTCTTCTTTTCCGCGTTTGTTGGCGTTGCGTCTGCCCCAAAACGGCAACGACGATAATCCGGTGGCGAATACTCTGCGCAATTTAATCTACCTTTTTCACCACCACCCCATTGACGCCGAATTTCTCGCTTCCGAGTTGTATTTGCTCGACGAGTTGTTGAAAGTGAAAACGTAGGTCGCGGAGATTTCTTCGGAATTACTTGAATGTTTGATTTGGCGCTCGGCGACCGCGAAAGTTTTTTGCGGCAATTAGGTTGTTCGCGGCGGCTCGCCAATCGTCTCGTCGCGTGGCAAACCGAAAAAATCGCGACCACGCTCGCCGTCGCGGAAAACGCCGCGCCCGCGTCGCCGCTCGAACAATTGCTCCTCGCCAAACCCCTACTCGCCCGCGCCTCCTTCCGCGAAAATTTTTCCGCCCTCCGCGAACATCCCGCCTATCAAGCGGCGCAAGCGTCCTTTGATTTGGCGCTCGCCGAACAGGACGGCTGGCTGATTATCGCCACCGCCGACGAAACGCTCATCGCCGCCGCCCCGCTCGCGCCCGTTGACAATCGCGCCGTTTCTCCGGCCGGCGGCGACGCCAATCTCGCGTCCCTCGACAATCATTTCTTGCGTCCGGCGAACGGCGTCCTCGAAACTTTGCCCGCGTTAGCCGTCAAGGTCTTCACCGCCGCGACGAGCGACGAAAAGGTCTCCGCCTTGGGGCAATTGGCGTTTGCCCCGTTGCCGACGGCGGAAAAACAGCGCATTTTTTATCAGGCGTTAGGCGAACCGGACGGCAAATTACGCGCCGCCGCCGCGCTCGGAATGAAATCATTCGGCGTCGCCGCCGAGGTCGCCGACACGCTCGCCGCTTTTGCCGCCCAGACCGCCTTGCCGCGGCACGCCGAGCGTTTGCTCGACCTTGCCGTCGGCGAACCGGCGCAAACCGCCGCGCTGATGTTGCTTGCCGGTTGCGTTCGCGACCCGGATTTTTCACCGGACGAATTGGCGTTGACGTTGCGCGTCATCGCCGCAATCGGCGAGAACTCCGCCTCGCCGTTGTTGGCGTCGCCGGATTTTTGGCGCGTGTTGCAAGAGCGAATGTTGGCGGCGGACCACCCGGAAATTTTCCGCGCGGTCTTCGCGGGCTTGGCGCGGCGGCACGCCGGTTTGGTCGCGCGGTTGGTTGAGGACATTTTGCGCAGTAATTCCGCCGACTATCGCGCCCAATGGTTGGCGTTGATGAGCGCGTGGACGCTTACGGCGGCGACGCGCGCGCAACTGTTACCGGCGGCGGTCGCGACTTTTATGGGCGTCGCGCCGAGCGACGAAAAATCGTTCGCGCTTCGCAAATTTATTGCCGATTGCGGCGACGACGGCGTAACGGCGCTGTGCGCGCAACTGCCGGCGATGACCGTCGGGCATCAACGCGCCGTCATTCGTTTCGCCGACAACCAACTGTGTCGCGGCGCGTCCGCCGCCGCGCTGACGCCGCTCGCGGAACACTGCCGCGAATGGTTGACGCGGGCGCCGCTGGCGTTGCGGCTCGATATTGTCGAAACGCGCGTCGCTTGGCGCGGGGATTTACCGGCGGCATTACGCGACGAACTTGCGCAAATTTTGCTTCGCGACTACGCCGATTACGCGCCGCTCGGCGAGATTTTTACGAGCGCGCTGGCGCGGCTGAACGCGCCGGCGCCGTTGTTGACCGCTTTGCGCCGCGACAAAAACGGCGCGCTCGGAAAAATTTGCGCCGCCGCCTTGCGCGCCGTCGCCGTCGCGCATCCCGAAGAAGGCGCGGAAATTTTGCGCGAGTTGGTCAAATTGATTCTCGCGCCGCCGTCAACTTCGGCGCCGTTGGCGCCGGTGCCGGACGCGCTGTATTTGGCAATCGGACAAATCGCGGCGCTCCCGAATTTACCGTCGGCAACCAACGCGCTGACGCGCCGCATGTTGCGGCGGGTCTTGGAAACGCGCGTCCAGCCCGCGGCGTTGCAAGCGGCGGGGCAAACGTTTCTCGGCAATTTTGTGGACGCCGGCGAGAGCGCGGACGACGCGCGCTTTCTTGCCGACCTCGCGTTGCGGCAATTAACCGCGCCGGCAAGCGCGATGGAGATGACGGCAAATCCTCCGGCAAGCGCGACGGCAAATCCGCCGGAGAACTCGCCGACAAGCGCCGCGCCCGCCGCCGAAGCGGACGACGATGAAATTTTTACGTTGGGCGCGGCGACGGACGCTTATGTTGAAATGTTGCCGGCGGCGCTTTCGGCGGCGCGCGACTTAGCGATTGGCTACGCGCCGTTACGCGCCGGCATTGTCGAGACCCTGCTGAAATTGGCGGCGCGTTCGCTGACGGTGCGGTGGGGGTTGGCGAACGAGGCGAAATTGACGGACACGCTCGGCAAAATCGGCGCGGCTCCGACGCTCGCGCCGGAGTTGCGGGAGAAAATTGTGGTGGCGTTGTCGCGGCGCGTCAAACAACCGGCGGCGCTGACGGCGCTCGCGGAAATTTTGGCGCTGAAAACTCCGTCGCCGCGGTTTGACCGGCTCGCGACGGCGTTGGTCAAGCGTTTGACGGCGGCGATTGGCGGGGAAAAAAACGCGGAAATGCGGGAAAATTATTTGCGAATTTTGACGACGGTCTTGCGGCGCGGCAGTTTCGCGGGCAAGCGCGTCGTCGAAGAAGTGCTGACGCCGGCGGCGAATTTGTATGTCGCGGCAATCCGGCAAGGATTAAACGGCGCGTGGCAACAGTGGCAAACCCTCCGCGCCGCGCGGGTCTTCGGCGACGGCGAACTCGCGGCGCGGTTAGAGCGGGAACTCAGTTCAGCCGTGAGCGGCGGGCAGTGAGAGGCGAGCAGACCGCACCGTGAACGCCCGCTTTCAACTTTGAATTCTCAATTCTCAACTTTCAACTCTGAAATTAACGCCAACAAATTCGCGTCCGCTTGCGCGGCGGGTGGCGTTACGCGGCGCAGACACGGCGCGGTTTTATCGAGGTGTAGCGTGCCGTCGTTGTCGGCTAAAAAGGGCCACGTCGCGCAACCGCGCGGTTTGGCGCGATACGGATTTTCGCCGCGCGCGAGCGCCAGCGCGTGGAGCGCGCAATAATAGCCGCCGTTCGCCGCGTAGTTGAAAACGCATAAGCCGTCGTCGCGTTTTTTCAGCAAAATAAAATGCGGCGTAACGGTGAATAACTCGGTCGTCGCCGCGAGCCACGGACAATAACTTGCCAACTCTTCGCGCCGGGCGCCGATTCTTTCCCGCTCTTCGGCGGTTACGGCGATGTCGAAAATTCGGCAACAAACGCGCTCGCCGCATTGCTCCGGCGCGCAAACGTAGCGGTAATTTTTCAGTTCGGCGAGGATGGCGTTCATTAGAATTTAGCGTTGAGAACGGCGTTGTTGCAACGCGGTTATACTTGGCGGCGGTTAGCCCCGCTCCGGGGTTGCGGTTATAGGTCTTGATCGCGATTTAAGCGGTGGCAATTGATTTTCGCCTCCGTTTGTTGCCGCGCGAAATCGCGGGAGCGCATCCGCTCGCCAAGGGTTAATTAGACCTGTTCGACAACCAATTCGCGGCAACTTTTCGGCTAATTTTCCGTTCCGCCGCGTCAAAATTCCTCGCAATACATCGGTATTGCTTCGTCATTTTTCCTGGCGGAACGAAAAATTAGACACGAAAATTTACTCGCTCTTGGTTATCGAACAGGTCTATTGCCGTTACGGCAATTCCCGCACATTCTCGCCATACCAATGGATATTTTGCCGGATGTCGGCGTCGGACAGCGTTTTGCCGGCGGCGCCGATAATTTTGCCGTCGTTGGTTTTTATTTCTCCGTCGAACACGTTGAACTGTCCGTGCCGCATCGCCGCCCGCGCCGCATCGACTTTTTGCTTGATGACTGTGGCCAAGTCCGGCGCCACCAACGTTTCGTTCAGCGGCGTCAGGTCTAACAAGCCCTCGGCGATGCCGCCGAAATACGGGCGCGTCGTGAACGAGCCGTCGATGACGCTTCGCACGCAAGCCGTGTAGTAGGCGCCCCAATTCCACACCGCCGACGCCAACACCGCGTCCGGCGCCTCCACGCGCATATTGCTGTTGTAGCCGAGCCCCCGCGCGCCGGCTTTTTGCGCTTCGAGCAACGAGCGCGGCGAATCGGTATGTTGCACGATAATGTCGCAACCGGCGGACAATAATTCGTTCGCCGCCAGCGCCTCGGTCGGCGGGTCAAACCAGTTGTTGACCACGCGCGTCCAAATTTGCGCCTGCGGATTGACGCTCGCCGCGCCGAGCGCGAAGGCGTTCAAGCAACCGGAACATTCGCTGTTTTCCGCGCCGAACGCGACAACGTAGCCGATTTTGCCGGTTTGCGTGCTTAACCCCGCCACGATACCGCTCAAATACCACGCCTGATAAATGCGCCCGAAAT
Organism: Planctomycetales bacterium; assembly: GCA_025997475.1. Lineage (GTDB taxonomy): Bacteria > Planctomycetota > SZUA-567 > SZUA-567 > SZUA-567 > MS499-59. The sequence continues at coordinate 36,620 of BNUQ01000004.1, read as the reverse complement.
AGTTGGTGAAATTGCGCTCGTTGAATTTATAGCCGGAACAGTGCGCGAAAATCACGTTCGGGAATTCGGCGGCGAGTTGCTCGCACACGTCCATATAGTTGAAACTGGTGGCGAAAATCACGTTGGCGCCCAACGTAATCAGTTCGCGCAACGCAAATTCCACGATGCGCGGCTCAGCGTCGCTGACATCGGTGCGGGTTAAAATCTGGTCGTCGCGCAAATGCAAGGTCTTTTGCATCGCCGCGATGCCGACGTAATGCTCGCGCGAGTAGCCGCTTTTTTCCTGCTTCGGGTCGGAGATATAAACGACGCCGATTTTAATCCGCTCGGCGGGGATGGGCGCGCCGACGGTCCACGCCGCCGCCGCCGGTGGCGCCGCCGGGTCGTCGCCGCAACCGGCAAGGGTCAACGCCGCGACCGCGAACAGCAATAAAATGCGGGGATTAGTCATCGGGGACTCCTTTCTGGGGAAGAGCAATTACGAATTAAAAATTACGAATGACGGAACACCGATAAAATGCTCTATTCAATTGCCCCGCCCTTTAGGGCGTGGTCGGCGCCGCTCTAAATAATGGGCTTTAGCCCAAACCATAATTCGGCTAAAGCCGATGGAATAAAACCACATTCTCTAATTTGGGCTGAAGCCCTTTTCTTTTTTTTGCCCGCTCACCACGCCTTAAAAGGTGTGGCAATTGAATAGAGCCACCGCGTTTGGCAACGACTTTACGCGACATTCGTAATTTTTAATTCGTAATTCGTAATTAAAAATCACCGTCGCTCACTTTTGAATTTGTTTCTCCGCCGGCAACCATCGGCGCAAAATTTCGTCGAGTTTGTCGGGGTCAACCGGCTTGCTCATAAAGTCGTCGAAACCGCTCGCCAAAAACATTTCGCGCGCCCCCGGCACCGTGTTCGCCGTCAGCGCGATAATCGGCACTCTGCCGGTTTGGTCGGGCAAAGCGCGAATTTTCACCGTCGCCTCCAAGCCGTCCATTTCCGGCATCATCTGGTCCATAAAAATCAAGTCGAACGTTTGCTCGCCCGCCAATTTTACCGCCTCCGCGCCGCTCAAACACGTCGTAACCACCAGATGGTAAATTTTCAACAATCCTTCGAGAACCAACAAATTCATATTCAGGTCGTCCACCGCCAAAACCTGCGCGCGCGGCGCGATGAACGACGCCGTCTCTTCTTCTTCCGCCGTCTCTTGCCACTCGCCGAGCGGCGACCAGTCCGCGACGGTTTGCGTCAGCGCGGCGGTGAAGGTCGAGCCCTTGCCGAATTCGCTGACGACCGCGATGTCGCCTTTCAGCGCGCGGCACGCCATCCGCGCCAAATGCAAGCCCAGACCGATGCCGACCACCGTTTGCGAGCGCAACTCGGCGGCGCGGTAAAAACCCTCGAATAAATGCGGTAAATCCCGTTTTTTGATGCCCCGCCCGTTGTCTTCGACGACGAACGCCAGCCGCGCCGCGTCGTTCAGCCGCTCCGTCACCCGCGCGGTGAATTTGACCGTGCCGCCGGCGGACGTGAATTTCATCGCGTTGTCCAACAACGCGCTCACCACCTGCCGGACGCGCGCGCCGTCGCCCTTGAACCGGCGCGGAAAATTCGGCGCGCAGGCGGCGGTGAAAGTTATCTTGGCTTCGGCGGCGCGCGCCCGCGACGTCGTCAATAAATCGGCGAACAACGCCGCGATGTCGTAATAGTCCGCGACCGTTTGCCAGCGCCCCGATTTGCCGGATTTGTCGGAGTGGACTTTGGAAAAACTCACCAAATCGTTAATCAGGCACAGTAAGTTTTGCGCGGCGAGGCGCACCTGTTTTTGATATTCATACGCCGGCGTTTTCGGCGGCGTTTCGCGTTGCGCCATTTCGTTCATTCCGAGCACGACGTTGAGCGGCGTGCGGAATTCGTGGCTGACCCGCGCGAGAAACAAGTCCTTGGCGCGGAGATTCTCGGCGGCGCCCTTCGCCGAATGCTCGGCGCGCAACACTAACAACGTGCCGACGATGCCGCAGGCGACGACCAGTAGGGCAATCCGGCGCGGCGCGGAGTAATAGACCCGCTCCAACACCACGGCGCCGACCCGCCAGCCGTTCGGCAGTTCGCGAAAAAAAAGCACCCGCGGCTCGCCGTCGAGACCGATGACGCGCCGTCCGAACACTTCTTGGTGCGCCAACAAATCGGTATGGACCGCGGCGTAACTGCCGCCGATTTCCCGCAAATTTTTGCCGACCATCCCCGCGTAGGAATAACTATAAACCTCCAAATACGGGTCTAAAACCATGCCTTGGCGGTCGGTGTTGTCGCCAATCGTGTCGATGGCGGCGGCAAACCACTGCGGATTGATGTCTAACGCCACGACGCCGACGGCGCGGTCGGCGGCGCGCAACTCCCGCGCGGCGGAAACGCACATTTCGCCGGAGACCGCGTCGCGATACGGCAACGTGATGCCGGCGGCGCCGCGGAGGCGGATGGCGAGTTGATACCACGGCGAGCGCCCCGGCAAAAAATCGGCGGGCAAGCCCGCCGGCGCGTTCAGCAATTCGCCGTCCAGCAAGGCATAGGCGCGGACGAACGCGGGGTTCTTCGCGGCGTTGAACTCGGCGGTTACTTTCGCCAAATAGTTGCCAAGGGCGGCGGGGTCGGACGCGTCGAGCGACAACCGGTCTTCAAGCGCCAGCGCGATGACGCCGATGGCGTTTTCCGCCGTCTGCAAGCAATCCTGCAAGCGCGCTTCGGAAAGTAGCAACGAGCGCTCGATGTTCGCCGCGAGTTCGCGCTCCAACACCCGCGTCGTCGTCCACAGCACACCCGCGGTAATCGCCGCGAAACACGCGACCAACAGCAGCACTTTGACGAGATGAGTTTTGAGGTGGGCGAACCAGTTCATTTTTTTTGGGTTTGAAAAAAATTATTTTTCACGGAAGGCACGGAGTAACGCCGATTGAAAATGCTCTATTCAATTGCCACGCCTTTTAAGGCGTGGTGGGCGGTCAAAAAAGAAAGGGCTTTAGCCCAAATAAACCCTTCGGCTAAAGCCGGTCATCTGCCAACGTCGACCACGCCCTAAAGGGCGTGGCAATTGAATAGAGCAACCGCGTAAAATAGAGCCATCGCATAAATTAGCGCGATTGCCGGAATAAAAGCGAGCGCGTTCAACGCTCCGCAATTCATCTCATTCGTAATTCGTAATTTTTAATTCTTAATTTTTAATCGCTCTTTCTCATACCACTCAATCGTGGCGCGCAAACCGTCGAGGAACGAGGTCGCGGCGCGGAAGCCGAATTTTTCCCACGCGCGGCGCGTGTCCAATTGGCGGCGCGGCTGACCGTTCGGTTGACTTTGGTCCCAAATAATTTCGCCGGTGAAGCGCGTCAATTCGCCGATGATTTTCGCCAATTCCGCAATCGTGATTTCCTGCCCCGAACCGAGATTGACCGGCGCGCTGTCGTCGTATTTTTCCGCCGCCGATAAAATTCCCGCCGCCGCGTCGTCGGCGTATAAAAATTCCCGCGACGCCGAGCCGTCGCCGAACAGCGTAACGGTTTTTTCGCCATTATCGCGCGCCGTCAGATATTTGCTAATCATCGCCGGAATGACGTGCGACGAGCGCAAGTCAAAATTGTCGCGCGGTCCGTATAAATTCACCGGCAATAAATAAATCGCGTTGTAGCCGTATTGTTGGCGATAGGACGCGGCTTGCACCAACATCATTTTTTTCGCCAAGCCGTAAGGCGCGTTCGTTTCTTCGGGATAGCCGTTCCACAGGTCGTCCTCCTTAAACGGCACCGGCGTGAATTTCGGGTAGGCGCAAATCGTGCCGAGCGCGACGAATTTCGGCACGGCGGCTTGCCACGCCGCGTGCATCAATTGCACGCCCATCATCAAATTGTTGTAAAAGAAATCCGCCGGATGCTCGCGGTTGGCGCCGATGCCGCCGACGTTGGCGGCGAGATGAATGACCATATCGACCGGCTTGCCGCCGACCGCCGTGTCGGCGAGAAGTTGTTTAATCGCGGACATCTCGCGCAAGTCGTATTGCGCACTGCGCGGCACGACGATTTGCGCCGCGCCGCGCGCGGTCAGTTTTTCCGTAACGTAAGAGCCCAAAAATCCCGCGCCGCCGGTAACGATAACGCGCCGATTATGCCAGAAATTTGTCATAGTTTTTTTTTGAGGGGGGAAGGGAAAAGAGGGAATTAACAATTAACAATTCACAATTAACAATTGTGGAGTTTGATGATTAAAAATCGCGAAGCGAAATTTTGATAATTAATTCCTCAATTGTGAATTGTTAATTGTGAATTGTTAATTGCTACAAAAACTCCCGCCACAACGCCCGCCATCGTGCCAGCGCGTCGTCGCCGACCGTGCCGCCGCGCGGGTTGAGCAGTTGCAACGTCAGCCAGACCTTATCCGAAATCGGGTCGTAAGTGTTGACCACGCCGGCGGACGCGCCGAATTCGCGCTCGCCGAGTTCGGCGATTTGGAACAACGTCGCGCGCCGGTCGAGCGGCGCCAACATTTTCCCGCCGTCTTCGTCTTTGAGAATTTGCCGCATAGTAATTCCTGAATGCTCTATTCAATTGCCACGCGTGCCACGCGCTTTAGCGCGTGGTGGGCGTTGAAAAATGACCGGCTTTAGCCGAATGGTTTATTGGGGCTAAAGCCCCTTTCTTCTTTGCCCGCCCACCACGTCTTAAAAGGCGTGGCAATTGAATAGAGCAACTTGCCCGCTGTTTTCCGCCGTTAAAACGGCGGGCTATTAGACCTGTTCGACAACCAATTCGCGGCAACTTTTCGGCTAATTTTCCGTCCCGCCGCGTCAAAATTCCTGGCAATACTCTCGGTATTGCTTCGTCATTTTTCCTGGCGGCACGAAAAATTAGACACGAACATTTGCTCACTCGTAGGTTTAGAACAGGTCTATTGAAGTTCGCCGCGCGGAGCGCATTTCAATCGGCGACAATAAATTACCGCCGAGAAAATTACCGCCGAAAACTGTCCACTGCTCACTGCCCGCTCTTCACGGCAACCTTAATTCTCCGGCAACCTTTAGCGATATTTCCGTCGCCGCGCCGTTAGCGGGGGCGGCGCGGGTTTGCAGGTGCGCGTCGAAATAACGCAAACTGTCCAAGACATCGGCGACCATCGACAATTTTTCCCCGACCGCCGCAATTTCCCGACTTGGCAAAAACGCCGTGATAATCGCCAAATTTCCGCGCAACCCGCCGCGTAATTGGCTCGCGATAAATCGCAACCACTCCGGCAACTGCGGCGCGTAACTCCACGTCAGCCGCGCCGCGCCGCGCGAATTATCAATTTCAATCAATTGCGGCGGCAAGACGGTCGCGCCGTCCAGTTTAATGCTCGCCGGCGCGGTGAAATCCGCGACCACGGTCGCGGCGATTAGTGGCGAGCGCAACCACACGCGGCGCGCCTCGGCGCGGACGGTCAGCAAATTCGCCGTCAACGCCGAGGTTGCGAGCGACGAAAAAAAATCGTCGCCGGGCGGCGGCGCCAGTAATTGTTTGACGGCGAGCGCAAAATTTTGCGCCGCCGACTCGGCGCTTGCCCCGTCCGCCGTCGTCCAAAATCCCGCCGCGCCCGTCGGCGTCAATTGCGCCGAAAACGCGCCGCCCGCGTCGCGGAGCAACAATTCAATCGACGGCTGATATTGGCCGAGCATCGCGGCGACCGTCGGCGATAAAATTCCCGCCGCGGCGAGCGCCGCCACCGTTTCGCGCCAATGGCGCAACGCCGAGCGCGGCATTGCGACGTCAAAAAATAATCCCGCGCCGGCGGCGGGTTGCACGCGCGTAATTTTTTCGGCGGCAAACGGACTCGCCACGCGCTGCCGCATTTCGCCGCCGAATTTTTTGTAATCCCACCAAATAAAAATTTCTCCGTCGTCGGACGGCGCGCCGACAATTTCAGACGGTAAAAATTCCGCCGTTTTCAGCGTCAATTCAATCGCGCGTTGCTCGCCGGTGGGGAAATGCGAGAGCGTCGGCGCGGGGTCGGCGAAACGAAATTGCGCGAGCATTTGCGGCTCGGTCGCAACGATAAAATAACCGCGGCTCTCCGCCAAATAGAGGTCCGGCAAATTCGCGTCCGCCGTCCAATCCGCGATTTTCAACCGCCGATAAACGCCGCCGTCCCGCGTTGTTTTCGGCAAAAACAGCGCCGCCGTTTTGAGCGCGAGCCAGCCCAAATTATCGACTTTCAGAATGGCGGCGACGCGCGGCTGGTTCTCATCGTCCACCGCCACGCCGAGCGCGAGCGCGACGCAATTGTTTAAGCCGAACCGGCCGTTCAGTTGCCCCAACATCCCGCGAATGGCGGTCGTCTGCGCGTCAAGATTAAGGTCTTGCTCGGCGGCTAATTTTTGTAGCCAGCGCCAACCCGGCAACGCCGGAACTTGTCCGAAAAAATCCTGCGCGCGTAAAAAACGGCTGATTTCCGCCGGCGAGTGAATTTCCAACCGCGCGGCACAAACGTCCGGCAAAAACGCCCGCAAAGCGACGCGGGGCGCGGGACGCGGCAAGAACAACCAAACCGCGACGGCGACAACGACCGCCGCCGCGAGAACGAAAATTTTCAACCATAAACGCCGCGGGGGGCGCGATTTTTTTTCCGGCGGCGGCGGCGGCGCGGGCGCCAATAAGCGGTCGTCGAGTTGGTCGTCGGACATTTTTATATAACTTTCAACAGCCGCGCCGTAGGCGCGAAACGTGAATAACCCCGACCCAACGACACGCCCTATCGTCGCGCAGGTCGGGGAGAGCCGTCCCATAAAAATAAGAACTCCGTAGGAGTTCAACTAAAAGTTCAACCCCCTTCGGGGTTGGTCGATATGGGGGCGCTTTACCCCGAATTGCGCGGCGAAAAAGCATCGCCGCTTATTCTGGGTTATTCACATTAAGCCCCTGTCGGGGTTTTTAGCGGAGTCGATGATGGCAAAATCTCGTCTAACATCAGATTAAAGTTGAAAGTTGAGAATAAATGGTTGCGCTTCGCGCTCTTCTAAACTTTTAACTTTCAAATTTACGCGTGAATAACCTGATGCCGTTCCGGTCCGTAGCTGGCGGTCGTTACTTTTACGCCGCATTCGCCGGCGATGAGTTCCAAATACTGCCGCGCTTCCGTCGGCAAGTCGCTTAATTTTTTGACGTTGCCGAGTTCGCAATTCCAGCCCGGCAAGGTGCGATACACCGGACGGCATTCATTCAGCGTTTCGAGCGCCGCCGGATAACTTTCCAACGTTTCGCCGTGATGGTCATACGCCACGCAAACGTTGATTTCCCGAAACGAACTCAAAATGTCGAGTTTTGTGATGTGCAAATCGGTGGCGCCGTTAATCCGCGCCGCGTAGCGCCCGACGACTAAATCCAACCAGCCGCACCGGCGCGGGCGTCCCGTCGTCGTGCCGAATTCGTCCCAGTGATGTTGCCCGTCGCCGCGGAGCGCCAGCGCCAAATCGCCGTCAAGTTCCGTCGGGAACGGACCGGTGCCGACGCGCGTGGTGAACGCTTTTAACACGCCGTGCACTCGCCGGACGCTCGTCGGCGGCAAGCCGGTGCCGGTCAGACAGCCGCCAATCGTCGTGTTGGAACTGGTAACAAACGGATAGGTTCCGAAATCAATGTCCAACATCGACCCTTGCGCGCCTTCGAGCAAAATCCGTTTGTCGTTCGCGACGGCGTGATGCAAATACACCGTCGTGTCGGCGATATACGGGCGCAATTTTTCCGCCGCCTGCAAGACCTCTTCAAGGTCGCCCGCCGTCGTTCGCGTCCCCACTCCGTCGCCGTAAGTGGCGGTGATTTCATCGGCGGCGGCGAAACGCGCTTGCACTAATTTGGCGAAATTGCCCGCGTCGGCGAGGTGATGTCCGCGCAAGCCCGTGCGCGCCGCCTTGTCGCCATACGTCGGACCGATGCCCTGCCGCGTCGTGCCGAGGTTGTCCTTGCCGCGCGCCGCTTCGCGCAAACCGTCCCAAATTTTATGAAACGGCAAAACCAAATGGGCGCGGTCGCTGATGAACAGCCGTCCGGCGGTTTGGATGCCGCGCGCTTCCAACATCGCGATTTCTTCGACGGCTTTCACCGGGTCCAGCACCACGCCGTTGCCGATGACCGCGACGGCTTGGGTCCGCAAAATACCGCTAGGAATTAAATGCAATTTGAAAATTTCGCCGCCGACCACGACGGTGTGTCCGGCGTTGCCGCCGCCTTGACAGCGCACGACAATATCGGCGTCCTCGCCGAGCGCATCGACAATTTTCCCCTTGCCCTCGTCGCCCCACTGCATTCCCATCACCGCGCTGATTGACATAACCCGCCCTTTTTTTCGTCAGAGTCCATAAAAAAATACCGCGCGTCCACGCGGCGGTCAGTAAAGGCGCGCAAGGGTAAAAAATCGGCGGAAGTTGGCAAGAGAGCGCGCAATTAACAATTAAAAATTAACAATTCACAATTAAAAATTATGGAGTTTGACGGTCAAAGATTCGCTTCGCGCGCGCTGGCAAATTTGCCAATCAAATTCCACAATTTTTAATTGCTCTTCGCTCAACTAAACACCATCGTTCGATTCTGATACACTAAAACCCGGTGTTGCAAATGCGCGCGCAAAGCGCGGCTTAGCACCTGCCGCTCCAAGTCCCGCCCCTTGCGCGTCAAATCCTCGACGCTGTCGCGGTGGGTTACGCGCGTTACGTCCTGTTCGATGATGGCGCCTTGGTCGAGTTCCGTCGTTACGTAATGCGCCGTCGCGCCGATGATTTTCACGCCGCGCTCTTTCGCCTGCCGATACGGGTCGGCGCCGATGAACGCCGGCAAAAACGAATGGTGAATGTTGATGATTTCAGCGGGAAATTCCGCGATAAACCGCGGCGATAAAATTTGCATATATCGCGCCAGCACCACCGTGTCGATGCGCCATTCGCGCAACAGCCGCAACTGTTCGGCTTCCGCCGCCGCGCGCGTTGCCGCGGTTATCGGCACGTAAAAAAACGGTTTGTTGAAATGCGCCGCCGCCACGCGCAACGACTGATGATTGCTGACGATGAGCGCGATTTCGCCTTCGAGTTCGCCCATCTGCTCGCGCAACAACAGGTCGTAAAGGCAGTGCGGCGTTTTACTGCACAGCACCGCCAAACGCGGCGGCGGCGGCGCATACCACAAGCGCCATTGCATCTGATTGTCGAAGTTCGCCGCCAATTGGCGCAGGGCGTTTTCGGTGCCGGCGGCGTCGAGCGCGTAATGCTCCAAGTCCCAAACGAGCCGCATAAAAAACATTCCGTTGACTTTTTCGGAGTGTTGGTCGGCGTCGATGATGTTGCCGTTCTGTCGGAAAATTAAATCCGACAACGCGGCGACAATGCCGGTGCGGTCGCGCGAACTGACCAATAACGAGGCGGTGGACATCGAAATATCTCCAAGCGGGGAAATAAGAACCGATAAGAAATTTAAGCAGATTAAGGATTTTAATCTTTTACCCGCCGTTAAAACGGCGGGCTATTGAAGTTCGCCGCGCTTCGCGCCACGCAATCGGCGGCAATAAATTGCCGCCGAAAACTGCCCGCTACCACTCTTTCAACTTTCAACTTTCAACTCTGAACTCTAATCTATTCCGTCGTCAAATGCAGGTTTTCCATATCGAGCAGGCGGTTTTGGGCGAGTTCGCGCCACAGGCGAATCTCCGCCAGCACGTCCGGCGATTTTTCCACCGTGGACATTTGGTCAACCTGATTGACGACCAACAAAAACATCCGTCCGGCGTTTTCGTATTGTTGCAAATCAAACAGCGTGTCGCCGATGTGGTAATAAATTTGCGGACTGTCCGCCGGCGGCAACACGTCGCGCGCCCGCCGATAAACCGCCAGCGCCTCTTCTAACGCCTGATTGGCGCGCGTCAGTTGGTCGGTCGTCGTCCGCCCGAATTTTTTCGCCAACTGGCGATAACTTTGCGCCAACAGAAAAAACGCGTTGCGCCGCAACGTTTCCAAATAACGCGGACGCACCATCGGTCCGCCGGTAACGCCGAGGAGCGCGTCGCCCTGCAACAACAGCGCCCCGTTGCCCGGCGGCGAAAAGACCGGCGGCGGATAAAGCGTCCCGTCCAAAATATCGTCGAACAATTTCCGCATTTCCGTTTCGTCGCCGTCCAGCCGCTCGGCGTTGATTTCCCGCAACGTCAGCGCCAAATAATACTCGTTTTCCAATCGTTGCCGCCGCGCGTCGTCGTAGTCCTCCGGCTCGCGGTCGCGCCGAATGCCGAAGTCGCCCGGATTTGACGGGTCGGACGCCAGCCGGTAGCGGTCCAAACCCTCGCGCAGAATTTTTTCGGCGTTCGCGTAATACGACAAGTATTGCGCCGCGCTGACGCGCCGGTTTTCCGCGCGCGCCGCGTCTTCTTCCGTCCGCCGCGTCCGCTCGGCGATTTCATACCACACCTTGCCCAAGCCGAAAGTCGCCCAGCGCCACGGGCGCGAAGTCGGCTCCAAGCCGGACTGCCGACGAATTTCATTGAACACTTGCAACGCCGTTTGCGGCGTTTCCATTCGCCCGTCGATGTTGACCGCCGGATATGGAACGGCGGGGTCGCCGAGCCGGTCAACCATCAATTTGTCGTCGTGGTCGTCGCGCGTCGTGCGCACGTCGAAATAAACCGCGCCGAGATAATACAAACTCTCGTAGCCGTCCGGCGTGCGACGGAGCGCGTTTTCGCGATAGACGCGAATTGCGTCCAAGTAGCGACCGAGATACCAGTAACAGCGTCCCAACAAATTGCTCGCCCAGCCGATTTGGTCGGACTTCGCGCCGACGCGCGTGAACGCCGCGAGCGCCTCGCTCGCCTGTCCGTAATTGCCCGCCGCGAAATAATTCCGCCCCGCCGCGCGCAACGCTTCGCTACCGATTTCCGCGTCGTCCAACAGTCCGACGGCGCGCACTTCCATAAACGTCGCGCCGGATTTATTCAGCAGTTCGCGCGCGCGGGCGAAATCGCGAAACGGCGCCGCCGCCGCCAGCGACGTGCCGCGCTCCAACAGCCGCGCGTTGGCGTAAAGCGTCGCGCTGGTCGTCGCGGGGTCGGGATAATTTTTCAGCAGATAATCGTTCAATTGGCAGATGCGCATCAGCGCGCGGCGCGGCACGGCGGCGCGCAGGCGCAACGACGCTTCGTCTTCGTCCGGCGGCGCCGGCGCGAGCGGCGTGTCGGCGATTTGCAAATAGGCGTCGGCTAATTCCCGCACCGCGCCGCGCACCATTTCCGCCGTCAGCAATTCGGTTTTCGGCAAAGCCGCCGCCGCGGTGAAAGGCGGCAAAACGCCGTTTTCGCCGGTCGGCAACACCGTGCCGCGGCACGCCGCGTCGAAACACATCCGGTTGAGCCATTCGCGGTCGCGCAAGGTCAGCAACGTCGGGTCGCCGGCAAGCAAACGTCGCGCGGCGGCGGGCAGTTCGAGTTTGCCGAAGTTTTCCGGGTTGTAAAAATTTTCCCGTCCGAGCGCCGCGTTGAGATGCTTGATTAAAATTTGCACATAGCGTTCGGGGAAAATTTTGGAAATGGAAGTGGCGCGCGCGACGCCTTGCAATTCGACCGGCAACAGCGACCAGATTTGCATCGCCGCCTGCGGCGGCGGCAAACTCAATCCGTCCAACAAGTCAACGCAAAATTGCGGATACGATTTGATGTCGTCGGGAATGAGTAGCGAACTGTCGGTTTTTTCGGGACCGCCGGCGAAGCGGACAAAGGCGCGGTCCAACTCGCCTTCGCGCAAATACGACACGGCTTCGTCGAATTTGCAGACCTCGTCGATGACCGGCGAGGCGAAATTGCGCGTGGTGCGCGCCAGCATTTTGCGCCCGTCGGCAAAATCGCCCCGCGCCATCGCGATCCGCGCCAACATCACGCTCGCCGCGCCGTCGTAAAGTTTTTCCGTGCCGCCTTGCGAGCCGATAAAAAAATCGGCGGCGCGTTGCAACAGCCGCTGACGCTCGCCGTGGCGGGTGAGCCGGTGTTTGGTCGAAAGCGCGGCGAGCGAGCCGCCGCCGCCGAGCGCGTATAAATTCAGCGGGTCGAGCGCGGTCAAGCCCGCGGCGCCGAGCAACCGCGCCGCCGCCGCCGGTAGCACCAGCGCGCGCGGCGGCAACGGCGAGCCGCTAAAATCTTCGAGCGCCGTCGCGAGCGCGGTGCCGGCGGCGGCGGTCTTGTCCCAATAAGTCGTTTCGCCCACGGGAATGGTCAGCGCCATATTGTAGAGCGCCTGCCCGCCGACGAAGTAAGCGGCGCGCAAAATATCGCCGGGCGGACTGTCGGCGATGACGCGGGAAAAAATCGTGCCGGCGTCGTAAAACAGGCGGCGCGCGGCTTCCGGGTCGGTTTTGACGACGCGCTCGGCGGCGCGAAAACTGAAATTGCCGAGTTGCGTCAGGGCGCGAAAATACTCGGCGCTCCGGCGGGCGTTGAGCAGAAAGATGCGATAGTTGCGCTCCGCCGCTTCGAGGTCGCCGCGCTTTTCGCCGACTTGCGCCAAATAAAACCGCAAATTCACGCGGTCTTCCGGCAACATTTCAAAGTCGCGCGGCGGCAAAGGCGCGGCGGCGGCGTTCGGTAAAATTTCGTTGAGACGGGCTTCGGCGAGGTTGAGTTCGCCGGTTTCGAGCGCGGCGCGCGCCAATTTGTAATTCAGATATTCCCGCCGCAACGCCTGACGCGCCCGCAAGGTTTGCTCGTCGTATTCTTCGTCCGGCGCGAAAAATTGATGGTCGTAAATTTTTTGCTCGCGCTCGTTCCACTCGCGGTTTTCCCACGCTATCGCCCGCTGATAAGCCCACACCGCGCGGGCAAAAGTCGCGGCGCGGTCCTGCGCGGTGTGCGGCTGATTGCCGTAAAGAAAATAGGTCTCGGCGTAAAGCAAATACGGATTGACGAGCGCCGGGTCGGTTTCGAGTTGCTCGCGATAAGGACTGTTGCCGAAAATGTAATCCACGTCGCTCCGCGCGCGAATAACGTCCTGCCAGACCTGTTCGTTGTCGGCGGCGCGAAGCGGATTTTCGGCGAGACGCAACGCCGGCAAAACGCTCTCGTCAACATAAAACGCCAGCGTTTTCAGCGTCGGGTCTTCGCGAGTGGGCAGGAATGCGTAGGCGGTCAGCGCGAGCGCCGCCGCGACGGCGCTCAACACCGCCGGATGATACTTCCATAATTTCGTCAACACCTTGACCGCGAAGCCCTCTTGGGGGGCGGCGGGCGCGGCGGCATCGGCGGGAGGGGCGTCGTCGGGCATAGGTTAGAGTTTAGAGTTGAATGTTGAGAGTTTAGAGTTAAAAGTTGAAAGTTAAAAGTTAAAAGTTGAGAAGAAAGCGGAGTTTTATTTTTAAGATGCGCGAAGCGCAACCACGGCTAAACTCTAAACTTTCAACTCTCAACTCTCTTTACGGGGTCAAGCGATGATTTATCTCGGCGTGGATTTGGGCGACCGGCGAATTGGTTTTGCGACGGCGGACGACGACTGTTTAATCGCGATGACCGCCGGTTGCGCGGCGGTGAAAAATCCGGCGCAGGCGCCGCAAGCGGTCGGCGAAAAATATCGCGAAGTCGGCGCCGGTTTAGCCGTCGTCGGTTTGCCGCTGTCGATGAACGGGCGCAAAAACGAAAAATCCCGCGCCGCCGAACAAGTCGCCGCCGCCTTGCGCGCGCAGGGCTTGCAAGTCGAATTGTGGGACGAACGTTTGACGACGGAAGAAGCGCGCAAAACGTTGATTGCCGGCGGCGTGTCGCGCAAAGAACGCGGCGGAAAAATCGACGCGCTCGCCGCGCAAATAATTTTACACTCGTATTTGGCGGCGCATCCGTCAATTAAAAATTAACCATTAAAAAATGAGTGTCACGCGATTTTGCCGTTATCGACTCCGCTAAAAGCCCCGACAGGGGCTTAAGGTGAATAACCCCGAGCGAAGCGGCGACCGCCGCGTAACTCGGGGAAAAGCGTCCCCGCCGGACACAACCCCGAGAGGGGTTGAACTATTTGTTGAACCCCCTCTCGGGGTTCGGTCATCGGGCGGCGTCACCCCCGACCTGCGCGACGATAGCGCGCGTCGCTTGGTCGGGGTTATTCACATCAAACGCCTACGGCGTTTTTTAAGGAGTTTTACTTTTATCAAGTCGGTTACGATTTCTTGGCGCGCGTAACCTCAGTTTTTAATTCTTAATTGTCTTTATTCTCTCTAACGGGGAAAACAAGAATGGCAAACGAAGAATCGTCCGCGGAATTTACACCGGTGGCGACGGTGTTGCATCCCACTTCGCCGGTGCAATGGACGCCGGAAGACGCCGCGAATTTTATCGGCTCGGCAATTCGCGAAGCGCAAATACCGACGTTGGAAGCGATGCGGCGGCGCGGTGTGTCGAAGTGGTTTTACGGCGCCACGTGTTTATTTTTTATCGCGTTACTCGCCGCCGGCGGGTGGTATATTTTTTATCTCACGACGCAACTCGCGACGGCGCAGGCGGAAATCGGTCGCGGTCTCAATCGCGACGTGGACGCCGCGTTTCGCGCCGGCGCGGAAAAAGTCGGCGTCGCCGCCGCCGTGCTGGCGCAGACGACGGAAAGCAATCGCGAAATCGCCGACGCGACGCGGTGGCGCGAACAATTGACGACCGCGCGGCAGGAACTCGAAGCGCGCGCCGCCGTTTTGGCGCAACTCAAAGAAAAAGTCGCGACGCTGGAAGCGCAATTGCAAGCCGCGCAACGGCAAACCGCCGCCACGCCGCCCGTGACCAATGAAACGATTGAGAAGTTGAGAACGGAACAGGAACGAGCGCAAGCGGAAGTCGTCAAAGCCAAAGCCGCGACCGCCCTCCGCGACCGCATCATCGCGCAACAAAAAGAAGAAATCGCCGTTTTGCGCCAACAACTCGCCACCGCGCAAACCGTCGAATAGCGTTCGAGAGTTGAGAAGAGCAGAGTTTAGAGTTGAGAGTTGAAAGTTGAGCAGTGGTTGCGCTTCGCGCATCTTAAAAATAAAACTCCACCCTCTTAACTCTCAACTCTCAACTCTCAACTCTAAACTCTAAACTCTGCCTCATTGAAATCGCGCCGTCGAAAAAATACAATGCGCCCCCTCAATTGTCCCTCGCTCACAAACCGGTCGGGTGATGGAACGGCAGACATAAGGGATTTAAAATCCCTTGCGGGCAACCGCGTACGGGTTCAAGTCCCGTCCCGACCACCAATTTTGTAGTTCTTTGCGCCGTTAAACCGGTTTAATTGACAACAGCGCCTGCTCCTGCGCCGCGATGACGCGGTCGCACCAGTCGTCAAATTCCGGGTCGGGACGCTGACATTCGGGGTGTTCGAGAATATGCGCGACGGTCGCGCGCAATCCTTGGTCGGCGCGCACCGTCGCCGTCCAGCCCGGCACCAACCGCTTGATTTTGCGATTGTCAAACACCGCCGACTGGGCTTTGTCGCCCAACAAATTTCCCTCGAAATCATAATGCCGCCCCGCCGCCACTAAAAAGTCGCTGGCGATATGAACGGCGTTTAGCGGCTTGCCGAGCGCGGCGGCGACGATGCCGTAAATCTGATTCCACGTCAGCGTTTCGTCGCCGGTGATTTGCACGGCTTGTCCGAGCGCGTGGACGTTGCCGAGCAAGCCGGCGAAGGCGCGGGCGAAATCCGAGTTGTGCGTCAGCGTCCAGAGCGACGTGCCGTCGCCGTGAATAATCACTTTTTTGCCGTCGAGAATCCGGCGAAGAATTTGCCAACTGCCGTTTTTGCCGTGCATCCCCAGCGGCACGGAACGCTCGTCGTAAGTGTGGCTCGGACGCACCACCGTAACGTTAAAGCCGCTTCGATAGCGGTCTAACAAATAATTTTCGACGGCGATTTTGTCGCGCGAATACTGCCAATAAGGATTAGCCAACGGCGTGGTTTCGTCGATGAGATAATCCGCCGGCGGTTTTTGATACGCCGACGCGGAACTGAGCGTGAGATATTGTTCGCATCGTCCGGCAAACAGCCGGAAATCCCGCTCGACGTGCGACACGTTAAACGCGATAAAATTCGCCACCACGTCGTAATGCCGGTCGCCGAGCGCCGCCGCCACCGCCGCCTCGTCGTTGATGTCGCAATGAATTTCGCGCAGTTCGCCGCCGCCGCCGGTCGCGGCTTGGACGGACGCATTGCGATTACCGCGATTGAGCAACGTCAAATCCCAACCGCTCGCGAGCAACAGGCGCGAAATCGCCGCGCTAATCGTGCCGGTGCCGCCGATAAAAAGCGCTTTCATTTTTAGAACTCCTTTTTTTAGAGTTGAGAAATTAGAGTTGAAAGTTGAAAGTTAAAAGTTGAGATAACCGCGCCCCGTTCAATTTTTGCTTCTCAACTTTCAACTCTTTCATAAATTACTTCGCGGGTAACAGCCCCTTGTCTTGGTAAAACTTAATCGCGCCGGGGTGGAGCGGGATATTTTCCAAACCGCGCAGGGCGTTTTCCCACTTGATTTCGCGTTGCGCGACGGCGTGCGTTTTGCCGACGGCGGCTAAACCGGCGGGCGACCACAGGTTGGTTAAAAGGTCATACACGACCGCGTCCGGCAGAGCGCGCCGCGCCAGCAACACGTTCATCACCGTAATCGATTGGGCGTTATTCTCCGCAATCGTCGTCGGCAGGTAATACGGATATTTGGCGGTCAGCCGTTTCAGCGCCGCGCCGGTCAGCGGAATGAAGCGGGTTTTCTTGCCCGCGCCGAGTTGGCTCAACCGGCGGAGGCTGTCGTTGCCGAGTCCGCTGGTAACGAACGCCGCGTCGCATTCGCCGGTCGCCATCGCCGCAATCGCGTCGCCGTAGGCGAGATGCAAAATCTGACAATCGTTATACGACATTTCCTCGGCGGCGAAAATTGTCCGCGCGTTAAGTTCCACGCCGGACGCCGCGGGACCGACGCTGACGGTTTTGCCTTTGAGGTCGGCGAAATTTTTGATGCCGGATTCTTCGGTGGCGACGATTTGGCACACATTGGGCCACAGCCCCATTATCGCGACCAAATCGGCGGGCGGCGAACCGGCAAACGCGCCGGCGCCGTCCCGCGCCTGCGCCACCGCGTCCGCCATCGCGATGGCGAGTTCGCCGTTGCCGGCGAGCAGATTGCGGATGTTTTCCACCGAGCCGTCGCTCGGCACGGCTTGCGTCTTGTAGCCCAAGCCGCCGAGAAAACCGGCGAAACCGTAGCCAATCGGAAAATAAATGCCGCTCGCCGGACCGGTTAAAATATGCAACGTCTGCCCCTGCCGGTCAACCGGCGTCTCGTCCGCGAGCGCCGCGAGCCCCAACCCGACCCAACCGATAATTAATCCGCGCCAAAATTTATGCATCACGCAACCTCGCCGGTGAAAAAGGAATAGCGGTTGAACGACCGCCAAGCGTAACAAAAATTACGAATTACGGAATTACGAAATTTGCCGCAACGAGGCGGCGAAACGGATTAAAAGGAACGGTTAAATTTTTTGGCGATTTTGGATTTTTCTCTAAAATGCGGATTAAGAATTTTAAGGAGCGTAAGAATAGACCTGTTCGACAACCAATTCGCGGCATCTTTTCGGTTAATTTTTCGTCCCGCTACGTCAAAATTCCTTGCAATACTCTCGGTATTGCTTCGTCATTTTTCCTTGCGGGACGGAAAATTAGACCCGAAAATTTGCTCGCTCTTGGTTATCGAACAGGTCTAATTTTAAGCGGTTTCAGCAACGCGGAAAAACGCAACTTTTCCCCTCTTCCCTTTTCCTTTGCGAGAACTATGACCGACACCTACGAAGCGAGCGTCAAGCGCTCCCTCGCCATTGAGCAAGACCTCAAAATCAATCCGCAAAATTACCGCGTGCTGACCGGCGAGCGCCCCACCGGACGCCTGCATTTGGGGCATTTGTTCGGCTCGTTGCAAGCTCGCGTGCGCTTCCAACAACAAGGCGTGCCGACCGCGATTGTCATCGCCGACTATCAGGTCATCACCGACCGCGACACCTTGGACGACGTGCAAAACAACGTCTATGGCATCGTCGCCGATAATCTCGCCGCCGGACTCGACCCCGAAAAAACGATGCTTTTTTGCCATTCGCAAGTGCCGGAACTGAACCAATTGCTCCTGCCGTTTTTGGCGTTGGTGTCCGAGGCGGAACTGCGCCGCAACCCGACGGTCAAAGCCGAAACGGAAGCGGCGGGGCGGACGTTGTCCGGCTTGATGTTGACGTATCCGGTGCATCAGGCGGCGGACATTTTGTTTTGCAAAGGCAATCTCGTGCCGGTCGGCAAAGACCAACTGCCGCATTTGGAAATCGCGCGCGTCGTGGCGCGGCGGTTCAACGAGCGTTTTGGCGGCGTGGATTACGGGCAATCCGCCGACGGGCGTCCGCGCAATTTCGCGCAAGCCGTGTTTCCCGAACCCGACGCGCTGTTGTCGAAAGCCGCGCACGTGCCGGGTTTGGACGGACGCAAAATGTCGAAGAGTTTCGGCAACGCGGTTTATTTGGGAATGACGGCGGACGAAACGGCGGCGCTCATCAAAAAATCGCCGACCGACGCCGAGCGCCAAATCGCCTTCGACCCGGAAAATCGCCCCGGCGTGTCGGCGCTGTTGACGACGACCGCGCTTTGTCGCGGTTTGGAGGCGAACGGCGAAAGCGAAGCGCAAATCGCCGCGGAAATCAACGCCGACCCGAAATTCGGCGCGGGCTTGTTGAAGAAAAAAGCGACGGAGGCGATTAACGAATTTTTGGCGCCGCACCGCGCGCGGCGGGCGGAAATCGAGCGGGACGCGGACGCGATAAAAGCGATTTTGCGGCGCGGCAACGCGCGCGCGCGGGAAGTCGCCGCGCAAACGTTGGGCGAAGTGCAACGCGCGATGGGGACGGTGTATTAGAGCCGCGGGAAAAGGGCACGGGAAAAAGGATGGCGAAAAAATTCAAATTCAAATTGGAGGCGATGTTGAAATATCGCCAGATGCTTGAAGACGGCAAAAAGCGCGAATTTGCGCTCGCCAACGCCGCCGTCGCCGAGAAACACCGGCAAGCCGAAGCGCTGAGCGCCGAGCGCGCCGACTTGGTCGAGAGTTTGCGCGGTATGACCGCGAACGGCGCCATCAATATGCAAACGTTGACCGGCACCATTCGCAGTATCGGCAATTTGGAAATGGGCGCCGCGAGCGCGCGGCAGGAAGAAGAAAAAATGCGGGCGGCGATGGAAGGCGTCCGGCAGGCGTTCATCGGCGCGCGCCGCGACAAACGGGTCGTCGAACTGCTCAAAGAAAAAAAACAAACCGCGCACCGGCAAGCCGTCGAAAAAGAAACGCAAAAAGAATTGGAAGAAATTTCCCTGCGCGTGTTGGGAAAAAAGAGTAGTTGAGCGGGAGAACGGCGCGGAAGAGCAATTAACAATTAACAATTATGGAGTTGTTGTATAGTCAATTGACTTAAAAGTAGAACTTAATTTGATGGTGAACAGCGGACAGACGCAAGCGATTATTGTCCGCTAATAACCAGATGCCGTTCGTTTCTTAAATCAAACGACTATAAAAATGTCGCGAAGCGAATTTTAATCGTCAAACTCCGCCATTGTTAATTGTAAATTGTTAATTGTTAATTGCTCTCTCGCTCCCGCGTTAAACCAACTCCACCAACACCGAGTCGGCGAGGGGCAAGGCGTGGTCGGTCAGCCGCAAAAAATTGCCGCGCCATTCCAACCAGCCGCCGTCCAACAATTCCGGCAATTGCTCGCGCCATAAATCGCGCAAATTAAAACCGGTGCGCCGCGCAAATTGTTCGCTGTCGATGCCGTCGGTCAGGCGCAACCAAATCACGCCGCACTCTTTGGCGCGCGCCGTCGCCGAGATTTTATCGACCGCCGCCACCGCGTCGCCGCGCGCGTGTATCGCGTCGATATATTCGCGAACGCCGCCGTAATTTTCAAACCGTTCGCCGCTCTGATACGAATGGGCGCCGGCGCCGACGCCGATATATTCGCCGCCTTGCCAATAGTTGAGATTGTGCCGCGCCGTTTTGCCGGCGCGGGCGAAATTGCTGATTTCATAACGCGCCAAACCGGCGCTCGCCAAGACCGTCGGCGTCAGCGCAAACAGCGCGTATTCGGCGTTCTCGCCGAGCGCCGTCAACTTGCCGCGCCGAATTTTCTCGCGGAGCGGCGTGCCGTCGGCGTAAGTCAAACCGTAACACGACAGATGCTCGGCGCCGGTTTTGACGGCGGTTTGCAAATCGTCCCGCCAGTCGTCCGGCGTTTGTCCGGGGTAGCCGAAAATCAAATCCAGCGACATCGCGAACGCCGTTTCTTGCAACAGCGCGACCGCCATTTTGGCGGCTTTGGCGCTGTGGCGGCGTCCCAACGTGTCCAGCCCCGCCTGACGAAAACTTTGCACGCCGAGCGACACGCGCGTTACGCCGGCGTCGCGGAGCAAAATCAATTTGTCCACCGACAGCGTGCCCGGATTGGCTTCGACGGTCCATTCGACGACGGCGCTCAAATCCAAAAAATCGAACAGGGAAAACAGTTTTTCCAATTGTTCGCGATTGAGCGAAGTCGGCGTGCCGCCGCCGATGTAAATGGTCGTCGGCGCGTCCGTGACGCGCGTGGCGATTTCTTTTTCCAACGCGGCGAGATACGCGTCCGCCAACGACCGGTCATAGACCACGCGATTGAAATCGCAGTAGTCGCAACGGCTGACGCAAAACGGAATGTGGACGTAGAGGGCGGGCATTGTTCGAGTGGACAGTGAGCAGTTTTCGGCGGTGATTTATCGCCGCCGATTGCCAGGCGGCAAAGCCGCCACAAAATTCAATAGCCCGCCGTTTTAACGGCGGGAAAAATGGCGAAAAAGAATTAAAGGGCTTTAGCCCAAAATAAAAAAATGCGGTCTTATTCCACCGGCTTTAGCCGAATGGTTTCTTTGGGCTAAAGCCCATTTCTTTTTTGACCGCCCACCACCGCAATTAACAATTCATAATTAACAATTAAAAATTAGACCTCATAAAATCCGCAATTGTGAATTGTTAATTGTGAATTGTTAATTGTTGAAACGGCAACGGCAGGTCGTTGATTTCGGCGTCCAACCGGTCGAGCAACGCCCGCAGGCGCGGCGCGGTTTTTGCCAGCGCCACGCCGTAAAGTTCGCGGTGGCGGCGCAACTTGACCACCGTTACTTCCGCGCCGCGTTGTTCCCAGCGTCGCGGATGTTCGCGCCGGTCGCGGAGCAACGAAAAACTGTCGCGGAGCGCCACGTGCGCGTCTTTGCCGAAGACCGACAAAAACGGCGACGCGCCGTCCGCATAGACCTCGCGCCGCAACGTCGCGCGGGGGAAAAGTTCTCGCGCGATTTTTTCGTAAGGCGAGTTGGCTTCGACGGCGACAATCACTTCGGGGCGGTTCAACGCTTCGGGCGTCAAAAATTCGCCGTTCGGGATTGTTGCCAACGCGGCAAAATTGAGCAACAACACCGTCCAATTGCCGAGATACGGCGACGCGATTTCCACGCCGGCGGCGGTCGGCGAGCCGATTTTCAAGCCCGAAATCGCGGCGTCGATGCCGCCGTCGGCGACCGCCGTGAGTAAAGTCGCGGTCGAGTCGAAGTCGCGGTTAATTTGCAGTTTCACTTTCAACGCCCGCGCCAGCGCCGCCGCCCAGTCCGCGTCGCAACCATTTTCATCACCGTCCGCAAACGGCGGCGGATTGTCGCGCAACATTCCGACGACCAACACGCCGCGCCGCTGAATTGCCGCGAGGTCGCGCTCGTTTGCCCCTTCGTCCGCCGGACGCGCAGGTGCCGCGCGTCCGACCGCGAGGTCGCCGGTTAATAATTTTTCGCCGGATGAGGCGCTCGGCGAAGCGGCGGCAAGGTTCGCGGTGGCGTCCGCCGTTAAATCTTCCGCGGCGGCGGCGGCAAGGTTTGCGGCGGCGTCCGCCGTTAAATCTTCGGTTAAATTTTCCGCCTTTATTTCGCCCGCGACTGCCGCGACGTTATCTTTATGTGGAAGCGCGGCGGCGGCGGCACTCGCCTCGGCATTTTCGCTAACGCTCGCGCCCACGCTTTCACCGGCGCTTTCGTTCGGCGGCGCGGCGGCGCGGTCGGCGGCGGACGCTTCGCCGACGTGAATTTTAGGCGTCGTAATCGTTATCGCTTCGTGCACTAACGGCGCGCCGGCGGTTTGCCGAGGGCTCGCGGTCGCCGTCACGCCGCTTTCCGGTTCGACCCTCGCCGTCGCGCCGCCGCTTTCCGGCTTGACCTTCTCGCTTGCGGTCGCGCCGATTTCGCTATTTATTTCCGCCGTCGCGCCGACTTCCGGTTCGCCCCTCGCGCTCGCGCCGTCATTCGGCGGGGCGGCGGCGAAGTTGCGCCAACGCAATTCGACCGCCGTTAGAAATTTTTGTCCGGCAAAATAATAATGCGCCGCCGTGAAAAAATTCCGCGCCGCCGCCGTTTTTTCCGCGAACGACGTCCGTAATTCGTCATTCGTCATTCGTAATAGTTCTGCGTCCGCCGGTTTTTTCGCCGATTCTATTTTTGGCGTTTCCGTTGTCGTCCGGTCTTCCACTGCCGCGACAATTTCCGGTTGCTCTTTTTCCTTCGTCGTCGGGACGGACCTCGTCGCCGGTAATTCGTCATTCGTCGTTCGTAATTGTTCCGTTGTTTCTATCTTTGCCGTTTCGGTTGTCGCCACCGTTGCCGTCGCTTCCGCGACCGTTGCCGTCGCTTCCGTCGCGCCCGCGTTAATTTGTATGGTCGGCGACGGCGCAACGTCCGCCGTGCTTGCAACGTCCGGCGTGCTTGCAACGTCCGGCGTGCTTGCGGACTTCGGCGCGGCGGCGGCGGCGGTCGAAGCGTCCGGCATTAAGTGTTCCGGCAGGGCAAACGGCAGGATATACGGCGGGAAAACGTTTGCCGCGATGACGACGGGGAGGGTGCGCGGGCGGTTATCGTCGCAACAATCCGCCGCGATGCCGTCGCCGGCGAGGAGAATGAACATCAGTAAATATCGCCGCATAATTTTGCTCCGGCTGTGGGTGGCGCGACCGCGTTACTCTTGATTTAATCCGCCGCGCCAACATATTCAATCGCTTGGGTAATAGGGAAAAGGGGAGAGGGAAAAGTTTTGCCAAAGAAAATATGTTCCCTAATCTCTTGCCCCCCTAATCCCTAATTTCAACTTTCAACTCTTAACTTTCAACTTTATGGAAAAGCCACGCATCCTCCTCATCGAAGATTGTTCGCGCGGAATGAGTCCCACGTTCTCGCAATTGGCGTTCACCCGCCAGTTTCCGGCGTGTTTGAACCTCGCGGCGAACCTTTACGACGCGACGAATCGCTTGCGCAACGGCGGCTTTTCGTTGGTCTTGCTCTCGTTGCGGTTGCCGGATTGTCAGGGCGTCGAGACGTTGCGCCGCTTCCAAAAAACCGGCGCCAACGTGCCGGTCGTGGCGCTGTTGCAAGACGACGAATGGCATCTTGAAAAAGAAGTTCGCGCGCTCGGCGCCGCCGCCGTCTATTCGCCGGGCAAAGTCAACGGCGACGAAGTGCTGAAACATTGCGGCAATCCTTGCGACCCGCTGATTGAAGTCGAAGCCGCGCCGGAAAACGAACCGGCTTCGGAAGTCGCCATTGAAGATTTGGGCGACGCCGTTTCGGTGGAAATCGACGCCGCCGCGCCCGCCGCCGCCGAAGAAAAAATCCCCGAAGAAAATCTTCCCGAAAAGAATCTTCCCGCAGAGAACATACCGCCGGAAAAAATTTCCGCCGCCGCGCCGACAATCGCGTTGGACAAGTTAGAAGCGCTGACGGTGGAAATTCCGGCGCTGACGCTCCCCGCCAAAAAGTCCGACGCTGAAACGGCGGCGACCGTCGCTTCGGCGTCGGCAATAAAAGAAATAACGGTTGAAAAAACGGTTGAAGAAATCGTCGCGCCGGTCGTCGCAGAACCCGCGGTCGCGCCAATCGCGCCAATCGCGCCAATCGCGCCGGTCGCGGCGGTTGCGGCGGCGGCGCCAATCGCGGCGACGGCGGAGGAAACGGTCGAGGAAGCCACGCGGCGCGAAGAAATCGTGCGTTTGCGGAAAGAGGTCTTTCAATATCGCGCGGCGCGGCAGGAGATGGTCGGCGTCAACAAAGCGTTGGAGGAGCGGTGCCGCGAACTCGAAGCCGGACAGGCGGCGTTGATTGAAGCCGAACACGTGGCGATTGAGCGCGAGCGGGCGGCGCGCGAGCAAGCCGAACAGCGGGCGGTCGCGCTCGGCGAGGAAAAAGTCAAAGAGGTGGCGATTTACCGGCGGCGGGTAGGCGAAGTCGAGGAGCAAGCCAAAGAGGGGCGCAAACAGTTGGCGGCGTTGAGCGAACAGCAAAATCAAGCGGCGGCGGCGTTGGCGCAAGCGCAACGCGATTTGGCGGCGGCGCGCGCCAAAGAGCAGGAATTGAGCGGCTATCGCCAACGCGCCGATTTGTTCGAGAAACAAAATCGCGCGTTAGAAACGCAACTCGCGGCGGCAATCGCCGAAAAAGAAGCGCTCGCCGCCGCGCCGGTCGCGCCCGCCGAGCCCGTCGCGCCGGTCGCGAATAAAGAAACCGCCGCTCCCGCCGAATACGTCGCGTTAAAAGATAAGTTCACGAAATTGGAGCGGACCTATCATCAAGCGTCCGCCGAAAAAAAAAACGCGGAAAAGTCAAACGCGACCCTGTCGCAAGAAAACGAAAAATTAAAAAATGAAATCGCCGCGCTGATAAAAAAGTTGAAAGTTGAAAGTTAAAAGTTGAGAAAAGAATGTCGCTCTTAACTCTTCTTCTCAACTTTCAACTTCTAACTTTCAACTCTATTCATCGCCGGTCATACGGGTCGGTCGAGAAGCGCGGATTGGCGGCGCGGGGGGTAACTTCGGAGATTTCCGCGACGGGAGCGGGATGGGAGGGGGGGGCGGTTATGACGGCGACACGGCGCGGCGCGGACGCCGCGGATAACGGCGTCGGTAAAATTTCCGCCTCCGTGTTCGCTTGGGCTAACGCCAAGTCGCGCAATTTGTTTAACGCCTGCGCGTCCAACGCATTCAGCGGACGCAACGCCGCGATGGATTTTTTCATATCTTGCAATCGATTCAATTTCAATTCGACCCGCGCTTTCAGCGCCCACGCTTCCGCTTGCGCCGCCGCCGGTAATTGGGCAATCGCGGCGTCATCCAATTCAAACAACAACGTCATCAATTTGCCGTCGCGATAAAGTTCACGCGCCGAAATTAGTAACATCGGCTCCGACGGCGCCGATTCCGACGGCGTCGGCTCCAACTGCGTTGGCTCCGACGCCGTCGGTTCGATTGCCGCAACCGCCACCGGTTCCGACTGCGCCGGTTCCGACTGCGCCGGTTGCGACGGCGTCGGCTCCAACTGCGCCGATTCCGACGGCGTTGGCTCCGCCATTGCTAATTGATTTTCGTTTAGCGGCACCGCCGCGACATTTTTGGTGATTGACGTTTCGTCGGCTTCGTTGACGAAGTTATCTGCGAGCGGCGGCGCGGACGCGAGCGGCGGCAGTTCGCCGACGAGCGCGGCGAGCAATGTCGAATCGATAAGCGGAATTTCTTCATTGATATTTTCGGACGGCGGCAATGCGATTTCCGTTGGCGGCGGAACGGAATTTTCGGCGAGGGCGCCGACGTTTTCGTGCGGCGCGATAATTTCCGCCGTAAGCGACAGCGTCGCGTCCGCCGTCGCCGGAATAGCATTTTCGGCAACGGGTGTATTTTCGGACTGCGTCCGCTCGGACTGCGTCCGCGGCGGCGTTCGCTCGGACTGCGTTCGTTCGGACTGAGTCCGTTCGGACAATGACCAATAAATCAAGCCGCCTAAAACGACCGCCGCGACGACGCGCGCCAACGTGCCGGCGGCGGACGAACGATTAGAGTTTAGCGTTGAGAGTTGAGAGTTGAGAGATGCCTCTTCGCTTTCAACTTTCAACTTTTCACTTTGTTCTTCCAATGAAGCGCGGTCAAGCAAACCGATGGCCGCGTCGCGATGCTCCGCGTTCACATTTTCCGGCGCGGAAATTTCGTCGGCGTCCGCGGTGGCGATTGCCGGCGACGGCGCGGACAACGGCGCGGGCGTTTTAATTGGCGGTGGCGTCGCGTCGCTTTGGGGCACGGCGATTTTTACCGGCGGCAAACTGACGGTCGGCGGAATTAACGGCGGCGCGAGGCGATAGGCGGTGAGCAGTTGCCGCCAGTGTGCAATCTGGCGGCGCACGCTTGAACGTTTCGCCGCCTCGGTCAGCAGAATGTTTTCCTCTTCCGCCGGCAGTTCTCCGTATAGATGCGCGATGATGCGATTAAAGTGGTTGGTCATAGGGCGACTCGTATTTCACAATAAGGGACGGCGGCGTATCAATTAACAATTTACAATTAACAATTGTGGAGTTTGATGGTAAATTCGCTTCGCGCCATTTTGACAATTATTTTTCAATTGTTAATTGTAAATTGTTAATTGCGGTTCAGAGGTGTTTCAGCAAAGCGTTCAGCGCCGGAATTTCCGCCAGCGCCGCCGACAGGTTGCCGAACGCCGCGCGGAGGTGGTTTTGCGTTTGTTCGACGGAGCAGTCGAGAATTTCGCTGATTTCGGCGAAGTTCAAGTCCGCGTCTTCGCGGAGTAAAAACACGTCTTTTTGCGCCAACGGCAAGGCGCTCGCCGCGCGGGTCAGGCGCAAGCCCAAATCCTCGACATTCGGTTGCGGCGGTAAATTTTCCCGCAGGATGGCGGACAGCGGCGGCGGACCCGCGCTCGCCGGCGACGCCGCCAAAGCGTCAATCGCCGCCTCGCGCGCCAAGCGATAGAGTAAAAACGGCAGGCGCGTCCGCTCCGCGTCGTAAGCGGCGGCGGCGCGCGCGAGCCGGCGACAGGTCTCGCGCAACGCCCCGACGGCGTCGATTTCACCGAGATAATGGGTCAAAAAAGCGAACAGGGCGGGGAGAATTTGCCGCGTCAACTCGCGCGCGGCGGCGACATCGCCGCCACGGTAACGCGCGAAAAGTTCTTCCGGCGTGAGGCAATCCAAATCATCGGCGGGAACAGACATAGGCGATACCGGCGCGGGAGGACAGTTGAAAGTTCGGAGTTTAGAGTTGAGATGACCACTTTCAACTCTGCTCTTTTAACTTTCAGCGCTAATCTCTAAACTCTCGCCTTTAATTTCCGAACTCCGAACTCTCAACTCCGCTCTCTATGCCCGCGCTTAATCAAGGTCTGTCTCTGCACGCCGGTCTGCGCCAAAATATGGCGATGACGCCGCAGTTGATTCAGGCGATGGAATTGTTGGAACTGCCGTTGCTCGACCTCGAACAACGTCTGCAATACGAAGTCAGCGTCAATCCCGCGCTCGAATTAGCCGAAGACGCTCTCGACCACGAGCAAGACGCCGACGCGCCGGAAACGTCCGCAGACGCGACCGCCGAAGCAACAGACGCCGACGACGAAATCGACGCCGATTGGTCGAACGTCTATGACGACCTGCCGACTTCGCACGCCGCCGCGCGACAGGACGACGACGAATTTGACCCGAGTACCGCCATCGCCGAGCGTCCCGTGCCGTTGGACGAACATTTATTCCGCCAACTCGGTTTGTTGCCGCTCACGCCGCGCCAATTGTCGCTCTGCCGCGAGGTCGTTGCCGGTCTCGACGAGCGCGGTTTTTTTACGCGCGCCGCCGAGTCCATCGGCGAAAATTTGCTCCCGCCGCCCACGCCCGCCGAACAACGCGCCGCGCGACAAACGGTGCAATCGCTTGCGCCCACCGGCATTGCGGCGGCGGATTTGCGCGAATGTTTTTTATTGCAGTTGCGGCAATTAAACGCGGAGGAACCCGCGACGGCGCTGGCGGAAAAAATGGTCCTCGACTATCTCGACGACCTCGCCGGCAACCGCTTGCCGAAAATCGCGGCGGCGCTGTCTTGTTCGATTGACGACATTAAAGACGCGGTCGCGGTCTTGCGCGGTTTGACGCCGTATCCGGGGCAAAATTTCCTCGTCCGCCGCGAGCCGCCGGCGAAGCCGGAGGTGTTTATTGATTTGGTCAAAGCCGCGCCGGACGAATATGAAAAAGCGCAGGCGGCGCTCGGGCGGACGCGCGAGCGGTGGCGACAAGCCGCGTCCGCGGCGGAGCGCGGGCAAATCACCGACTGGGACGCGCGCGAAGCGAAAGCCGCCGCCGTCGATGCGCAAACGACGGGGCAATTGTTCGACGGCGACGGTATGAAGTGGGAAGTGAAGTTGGCAAACGGCTTGCAACCGGAAATCTCGCCGGTGTTTTTGGCGCTGTTCGACAACACCGCGCGCGGCAAAACCTTGCGGGAAAATTGGGAGCGTCAGCCCGAAAAGCGCGAGATGCTAAGTCAATTACGCCGACAAGTAACCGGCGAACAGCGCAAAAAATTTCGGGAAAATTATTTCAACGCGGGCAATTTGTTGCGCGCCGTGCGCCAGCGGGAAATCACTTTATACCGGCTGACGCGGGAAATCGTGGCGCGGCAAAAGGATTATCTCGCCGGACGGGCGCCGACGCCGACGCCGCTGATGATGAAGGATTTGGCGGAACGGTTGGATATGGACAACGGCACGGTCAGCCGCGCCGCCAGCGATAAATACGCCGCGACGCCGCTCGGACTGCGCCCGCTTCGCGAATTTTTCGCGCGGGCGGTGGCGGAAATCACGCCGTCCGCCAATACCGAAGCGGGCGGAACGAGCGGCGAACAAATCTCGAATATGCTTATCCGCAAACGAATTCAAGCCATCATCGACGGCGAAGACAAAAGTATGCCGCTCAAAGACAACCTCATTCAGGAAATGTTGGAGCAAGAAGGCATCCGCATCAAACGCCGCACCGTCGCCAAACACCGCGGACTGCTCGGCATCGGCGACTACGCGCAACGGCGACAGTATTAGATATGAGGTTGCGCGATTGATTGTTTTGATAAATTATTCCGACAGTCGCGCTGAAAGCGCGAAATATATCAGCCCAGGGTAAGCGGCGATGTTCTATCCGCCGCGCCACCCTGGGTAAAAGGTCGCGAAGCGACCATCCGACAGTGTCGCGGCGTTGCTTTTTACGCCGCGCTAAATCGCCGCCAGAGGCGGCGAGATGCCGCCTAACGGCGGGACTGTCGGATGGTTTTATCAACCAACCGCTACCCAGGGTGGCGCGACGATGGCGCGTGTCGCTTACCCTGGGCTGATATGTTTCGCCCCGTTGGGGCGGCTGGCGGAATGACTATCAAAATCGCTTCGCGTCGTAATTCGTAATCCGTAATTTTTAATTTTTCGTTGCAGAGGATTAGGCGGGGGCGTCAAAAAAAAAGCAGGGGCAAAACGCCCCTGCTTTTTTTCGTAAGCGGTTAAGATTTTTAAGATTCTTAAACCCCTTAATCATTTTTCCTTCTCAACTTTTAACTTTTAACTTTCAACTTTTCCTTAGAAATCATCCCCGTCCAACGGAATGACTTTATGGCTGTCTTTCGGCGCGGGGAGTGCTTTCGTCGCCGTTTTTTTCGGCGCGGGCTTCGCTAACGGTTTCGGTTGCGGTTTGCGCGGGGCGGCGGGACGCGGCTGTTGCTGGCTACTACCGCTACCGCCTTCCACTAACCGCACCAATTCGCGCACCATATCGTTCAACGTCGCCGCTTGTGCCGAGAGTTCTTCCGACGCGCTCGCCGTTTCTTCGGCGCTCGCCGCGTTCTGTTGCGTAACCTGGTCCATTTGCGAAACCGCGCTGTTGATTTGCTCCATCCCCGTCGCCTGCTCGTTGGTCGCGCTGGTGATTTGTTGAATCAGCCCGCTGACCTGTTGCGACCCTTCTTCGATTTGTTTGAAACTCTTTTCGAGCAAACCGGCGATGTCCGAGCCGTTTTTCACCCGCGCAATCGTGCCTTCGATGAGGTCGGTCGTGTCCCGCGCCGCCTGCGCCGAGCGTCCCGCCAAGTTCCGCACTTCTTCCGCCACGACCGCGAAACCCTTGCCCGCTTCGCCGGCGCGCGCCGCTTCGACCGCCGCGTTGAGCGCGAGGAGGTTGGTCTGAAACGCGATGTCCTCGATGGTCTTGATGATTTTGCTGATTTTCTCCGCCGAATCGTTGATTTCGCCCATCGCCGTCGCCATATTGGCAACGTCTTTCGCGCCTTCCGAAATCAACTTGTTCGTGTTCTGGTTGGTCGAGTTCGTCTTGTTCGCGTTCTCGGCGTTCTGTTTGGTCATCGCCGTCGTTTCTTCAATCGACGCCGACGTTTCTTCGAGCGACGACGCCTGCTCCGACGCGCCCTCGGCGAGCGACTGCGAGGCGCTACTAATTTGATTCGACGCCGAGTCGACCTGCGACGAACTGTCGTTGAGACCGGCGATGATTTTATTCAGCGACGCGGTCAATTGGCGAATGATGATGACGGCGATGACCGCGCCCAGCACCAAACCGATAATACTGCCGACCACCGTCGTGTAGATGGACGTTTTCGCCGTGGCGGCGCCGAGCTCGGCGGCGTGGGCGACGGCTTTGTCGTTGTTCTCGCACAACTCCGCCATAAACGTTACCAACTTCACCGCAATCCCCTTCGCCGTGCCGTTATACAAATTGACCGCGAGGGTATTGGTATTTTGCGGCGCCAACACCGCGAGTTCCTGCCGTAGCGATTTGAACGTGGTTACCCGTTTTTCCAAATCGGTGAAATACGACTTGTCTTTCGCGTCCGATATTTTCTGAAGGTTGGCGATGATGCCCAGGGCTTCCCCCATCGTCGAGTCCATATCCTCCGCCAACGCCGTCGAATGTTTGGAGTCCGTGGTGGTTGTCGACTCGCTCATATCAATTTGCACTTGAAGCAACCGCACCCGCAACTTAGCGATTTCAAAGGCGATTTCGTCATGGTCGTCTTCCATGCTCTTGTTCATCCGCAACTTCAGTTCGTCTTCCATCTTGCCGTATTCGTCAATCAATTTCAACAGGATAACGCCCGCTTTGGTTTCGGTGTTTTGGATGGACAAGTCAGCGATTTTGTTCGTCAGGTCGTAGAACTGTTGCCATTCGGACAAAATGCGCGGCGCGCGGGCTTTTTGCTCGTCGGGCGCGTTCGCCGGAATTAAGTTAACAAAATCCTGCATATGGCTACGCAGTTCGTTGTCGCGCGCGGCGAATGCTTCTTTCAGTTTGCGCATCTCGTCTTCGTCGGTGGAGAGGATTACGTCTTTGGTGCCGGAGACGTGCCGCCAGACGACGAGCGAAGTGTTCGACAACGCGCTACCGCGAAGCGAGGTCGCGGAACTGTCCGACATCAACGTCGAGAGCGTGTTGAGCGACCAGATGCCGAGCGCCGCCACGCCGACCGCCACGGCAATCAGCAGGGCGATAACCAAGTAGATTTTTTTGGACAAACTCATTTTGACGCCTCCTTTTTGCTATAACAGTGAAAAAATGAAATTTTCAATCGGCGCGGTATCATACGGGGGGGAAGGGGGTAATTAAAGGGAGAAGGAATTGGTTTTTGTAAAAAATTTAAGAAATTTAAGGTTTTTAAGATTTTTAAAATTCCTAAGCGATTTAATATCTCATGTTACGCGCGCCAAGAAATCGCAACTGACTTGACAAGAATAAAACTCCTTAAAAAACGCCGTAGGCGTTTAATGTGAATAACCCCGACCAAGCGACACGCGCTATCGTCGCGCCGGTCGGGGATGACGCCGCCCGCTGACCGAACCCCGATAGGGGTTCAACAATGGTTCAACCCCTCTCGGGGTTGTGTCTGGCGGGGACGCTTTTCCCCGAGTTGCGCGGCGGAAACGCCTCGCCGCTCCACTCGGGGTTATTCACCTTAAGCCCCTGTCGGAGCTTTTAGCGGACACGTCCGCCGAGGCGGAGTTGATGATGACAAAATCGCGTAACGATGAGTTAAGATTTGAAGCGCCTTCGTATTTTTAAACCGCTTAACAAAAGTCAACCGGAGATGCCAATGTCCAGTATCGTCGGCGAAATCGGCAAAACGATGCGCCAACCGCGCCCCGCCCCCAACCCCGGCGCCGCCGTTTTAGACGACGACGCCCTGCTTACCGCGACCCGTCTCGGCGCGTCGTTTTTCGCCGACTGCGGCGACGCCGCGCCGGACGACGCGCCGGAAGAGTTGCCGAACGACGCGCCGCTTGCCGATAAAATCGCGTCCGCGCCGCGTCCGCGCCGGTTCGGCAACGCCGCCGCCGACGATTATCAAAGCGGCGAAATTTTGGGCGAGGGCGGAATGGGGCGGGTGGAGGAAGCCCGCCAAACCGCGCTCGACCGCGTCGTCGCCGTCAAATGGTTGGCGCAATGCGGCGGCGAGGCGCGTTTCCGGCGCGAAGCCAAAATCACCGGCGTGCTCGAACATCCGAACATCGTGCCGGTGTATGATTTGGGCGTGGACGGCAAGGGGAATTTATACTACGCGATGCGGCGGGTGTATGGGACGCCGTGGGTCAAGGCGTTCGACGACCAAAGTTTGCCGGAAAATATCGACATCCTGCTCGCCGTTTGCGACGCGGTCGCTTACGCGCACGAAAAATGGGGCGTCATTCACCGCGACCTAAAACCGGAAAACGTGATGCTCGGCGACTATCACGAGGTCTTGGTCGTGGACTGGGGCTTGGCGGCGGGAATGACGAAAAATTCGCCCGCGCCGCGGGTCACCTACGCCGACGCCATCGCCGGCACGCCGGCGTATATGGCGCCGGAAATGGCGAACGGCTATGAACATAAAATCGGCTTTCACAGCGACATCTATCTGCTCGGCGCGATACTCTTTGAAATCGTTACC
Organism: Planctomycetales bacterium; assembly: GCA_025997475.1. Lineage (GTDB taxonomy): Bacteria > Planctomycetota > SZUA-567 > SZUA-567 > SZUA-567 > MS499-59. Next base: position 3,754 of record BNUQ01000004.1, on the reverse strand, counting down.
GGCGAACAGCCGCACACCGGCGGGAGCGTGACCGAATGCCTGCAAGCCGCCGCCGAAAATAAAATCGTCGAAGCGTGGGTGGACAGTCCGTTGTTGAAAACCGCGCGGCGGGCGATGGCGACCGCGCCGGAGGAGCGCTTTGCCTCGGTCAAGGAATTGCAGGCGGCAATCCGCCGACACAGCGAGAGCATTATCATTTCGACGCGCGCGCGGCAACACCTGACTCGCGCCGGCAAAAGCGGCGATTATTGCGCGTATTTCCGCGCCATCGGCGGTCTGCTCGCGGCGCTCGAAATCTGGGACGACAACGACGACGCGAAAAAAGCGCTGGCGCTCGCCACGCAACAATTCGCCGCGCTGGCGCGCCAAAACGGGGACGAGAATTTGGCGGGAAGGTTGGAGGAGAGAGTTGAGAGTTGAGAGTTGAAAAATGGCGCGAAGCGTTTCCGACAGTCGCGCTGAAAGCGCGAAATATGTCAGCCCAGGGTAAGCGGCGACGTTCTATCAGCCGCGCCACCCTGGGTAAAGACGGCGCGAAGCGCCAACCGAAATTGGACGGTTCGCCGCGTTTTGGCGAACCGCTCTCGCCGCCGCCGCGTTTGCCGCCGCAAACCGCGCGGCGGGACTGTCGGATGGTTTTATCAATCAACCGCTACCCAGGGTGGCGCGACGATAGAGCGTGTCGCTTACCCTGGGCTAACATATTTCGCGCTTTCAGCGCGGCTGTCGGAGGTTACTAAATCGGAGGTTATTAACAGGTCTAATAAAAGTTTCCTTCGCGTTTATAGGCGAGAAATTTTTCGACCGTCAGCGAACTGCCGGCGGCAATGCCCAACAAGCCGCTGGCACCATACCGCCGGCGCTACCTCGCGCCGTCGTCATTTGCCGCCGTTCGTGCGCGAAAATTTTCGCGTATCGGCTCCGCTTCTAAAACTAATGCGTCTATACAATCCTCCAATTTCAACTTTCAACTCTGAACTCTGAACGCTAAATCTGCGCGTCCGTTTCGTTCGCGTCAAAGAGCGAGGTGTCGCGCAGGGCGGCGCGGAGACGGTCGAGTTCGACGACGAATTTTTCGAGCGCGTCCGGCGTTTCGGTTGCCGCGTCCAGCGCGGCGGCGCTCAATAATTCCCGCGCGGCGGCGGCTAATTCCCGCGCGGCGACGCTCTCCAAGACCGCCGCGAGCGGCGCGAACTCGACCCGCGCCGAATTTTTATCCGCCGGATTTTTGCCGGCGGCGATTTGCGCGGCGACGTTCGCGGCAAGATGGCAGAATTCCCGCAATTGTTCGCGATATTTTTTCCAGTTGCCGCCCGCGTTGAACACGCCTTGTTCCACGTCGAGTTCGGCGACAAAGTCCAAGTCCATCCGCAACGATAAATTCTCCGCCCGCGCCGCTTCCGGCAGGACGCCGGTTTCGCACAGCGTCAATTTTTCCGCCGGCAAATAGCGGGTTAAAATGGCGTTGAGCGTGTCCGCGTCGAGCGGCTTGGCGATAAAGTCGTCCATTCCCGCCTCGACGAACAGTTGCCGCGCCGCCGGCGTGGCGTTGGCGGAAAAGGCGATAATCGGCAGGCGCTCGCCGCGCTCTCGCCACCGGCGGGCGGTTTCGCAACCGTCCATTCCGGGCATCATATGGTCGAGCAAAATCAAATCGTATTCTTTCACCAGCGATTTGCGGAGCGCGCTCTCGCCGCCGTCGGCGGTGTCGGCGGTGATGTTGTGTTCGGCGAGGAAGCCCGCCGCGACCGTCAAATTCACCAACGTGTCATCGACGACCAACACCCGCACCCGCCCGTTGGAAATCGCGAACAGATTGCTATAGACGTTGTTGGCGACGATTTTCAGCGCGTCGCCGACGACGAGCGGGAAATACGCGGTGAAAGTCGAACCGCGCCCCTCTTCGCTCGCGACTTCAATCGTCCCGCCCATTAAGTCCGTAATTTTTTTGACCAACGACAAACCCAACCCCGCGCCGGTCACGCCGCGGTTGCGCTGTTGGTCGAATTGCGAGAAAGCGTCGAACAAACGCGGAATGTTGGCGTCTTTAATGCCGCGCCCGCTGTCGATGACGCGCGCCGCCAAATAGGGCTTGTCGTCGTCGCGAACGGTTTGCGTCAAGATAAATTCCACCGCGCCGCACGTCGTGTATTTAATCGCGTTGCTAATCAAGTTGACGATGATTTGGCGGACGCGCAGTTCGTCGCCGAACAGCACCACCGGCAAATTGTCGTCGCGGCGGGCGCGAAATGCCAAACCCTTTTGTTCGGCGAGCGGCTTGTTGACCGCGACGATTTTCGCAAAGAGGTCGTGAATGTCGTAATTGACCGGCGCGATGTTGATTTTGCCGGTTTCGATCTTGGCGAAATCCAACACGTCGTTGACCAACACCAACATCACGCCGGTCATCTTGCGAATGTCGTATAAATAAGTCCGATACACCGCGCTCAACTCGTCGGCCCGCATCAGTTCGCTCAATCCCAAAATCGAATTGAGCGGCGTGCGGAGTTCGTGGCTCATTTTGGTAAAGAACTCGTTTTTCGCCCGCTCGCCGCGCGCCTCCGCCGCGATGCGCTCGTTCTCGGCGCGCTCCAACGAGGCGAACGTTTTGGCGACCAACCGGTAAATCACGCCGCCGAACAGCAAAATCACGACCGCCGCGACGACGAGCGTGTAATACACAAACGCCGTCGCGCTCGCCAGCACGGTCTCTTTCGGAATGGCAATCGTCAGCGTCCAGTTTTCTTTGGAGTCGCCGAGCCGGAACGGATACGTCGCCGTCAACAGTCCTTTGTAATCCAACACCTCCGCCTCGTCCAACGCCTCCGCCGACGCATGCGGCGCGAGCGTGCCGGGCGGCTCGCCGATGCGGGACAAATCGTAGTGCGCAATCGCCGCGCCGTCGTAGGCGTATAAAATCGCCCGTCCGGTGCCGTAGGGCTTGATTTCCTCAATCAGCGGTTGCATAAAACTAATGTCGAAAGTTACGCCGACCAACCCGACGACACGGCGCGTTTGGAAATCGACAATCGGCGCGGTCAGCGTGATGACCCACGTCGGACGACCGGCGATGGTGCGCGGCGCCGGACGCCCGACGGTCATCGTCTCGCGCAAATTCGCGAGGGCGTAGCGCCAGTTGGTGTAAGGGCGTTTTTTGATGTCGCCGGATTGGCGGGTGAAGCGCGAAATGTAGTTGCCGGAGTCGTCGCTGTCGGCGGTGTTGGCGTATTGGTCGTCGAGGTCGTCGAGCGTCCGCGGCTGCCAGACGGAAAAGATGTCGATAATTTCCCGTCGCGCGATAATCATCGCCTCCAAATTGGCGTCGAACAACCGGCGGCGAAAATCCGACATAACGTATCGGTAGTTGCCCATCGTTTGCGCCAGCACGCTCGCCACGTCGGAACATTCCTGAAAATGGCGTTGCAACGTGGCGCCGTGGGAGGTGGCGAGTTGGCGCAACTCTTCGGTGGCGGTAACGGTTTCGTTTTTGACGGCGCGATAGAGAACGGCGCACGACATCGCGCCGACTAACGCGACCGTCGCCGCGATAATCGCCGCCGTCAACCGCCGCCGCAACCGGCGGGAATTGGTGGGTAGGTTTTCCATAGGTTTTACCGAATTAACAATTAACAGTGGTGGAGTTTGATTCGCAAAATCGCGAAGCGCGAATTTTAATCATCTCCGACAGCCGCCCCGCAGGGCGAAATTATGAATAACCGGCGGCGAAGTGAGCGAGGTTCTATCGCGAACGCAA